>JANPIT010000388.1:0-2872 GCA_031425115.1 Opitutaceae bacterium
CGCCAAGGTCTCTTTCGATTCCAACGCACTCTACCGCCATCCCGAGATCGTCGCACTGCGCGATCTCAATGAAGAGGACTCGAAGGAGATCGAGGCTTCGAAATACTCGCTCAGCTACATCGCGCTCGATGGCAACATCGCGTGCCTGGTCAACGGCGCCGGCCTCGCGATGAGCACGATGGACATCATCAAGCATTACGGCGGCACGCCGGCCAACTTCCTCGATGTCGGCGGCGGCGCCTCGAAGGATCAGGTCATCGCGGCGTTCAAGATCATCCTCGGTGACCCGAACGTGAAGGGCATCCTCGTTAATATTTTCGGCGGCATCATGGACTGCAACGTGATCGCCCAGGGTATCGTCGAAGCCGTGAAGGAAGTCGGCCTCAAGCTCCCGCTCGTCGTCCGACTCGAGGGCAACAACGTCGCCGCCGGCAAGGCGACGCTCAACGCCTCCGGCCTCAAGCTCGTCTCCGGCGACACGATGGCCGACGCCGCCCAGAAAATCGTGAAGCTGGTCGCCGCCTAATCCACCAAACCCAAAGCGCAAAGACGCGAAGAGCCGCAAAGACTCGCAAAGTCCTCTGCACTCTTGGCGAACCTTAGCCACCTTCGCGTCTTCGCGCTTAACTCCGCTCCTCTCCTCTCATGGCCATTCTCATCACTCCCGAAACGAAAATCCTCATCCAAGGCATCACCGGCGAATTCGGCGCGCGGCACACCAAGCTCTCGCTCGACTACGGCACGCAAGTCGTCGCCGGCGTCACGCCGGGCAAGGGCGGACAGTTTTTCGAGCACGGGGGCAAAAAGGTCCCGATCTTCAACTCCGTCGCCGAAGCCAAGCAGGCGACGGGCGCGAGCGTTTCCGCGATTTTCGTTCCGCCGCCGTTCGCCGGTGACGCTATCCTCGAGTGCGTCGACGCTGACCTCGATCTCGCCGTGGCGATCACCGAGGGCATCCCGGTCAGAGACATGGTGCGCGTGAAGCGGGCGATGTTGGGCCGCCGCACCCGGCTCGTCGGGCCTAATTGCCCGGGACTCGTTACGCCCGGCACCGGCGAAGGCTCCAAGGGCGGATGCCGCATCGGCATCGCGCCAGGTTATATTCACAAGAAAGGCCACGTCGGGGTCGTCTCGCGTTCCGGCACGCTGACCTACGAGGCGGTCTTCCAACTCACCTCGAAAAACATTGGTCAGACCACCTGCGTGGGAATCGGCGGCGATCCCGTGAACGGGACGTCGCACCTCGATGTGATCAAGCTGTTCAACGCCGATCCGGAAACGCACGGCATCATCATGATCGGCGAAATCGGCGGCAACGCCGAGGTGGAGGCCGCACGCTGGATCAAGGCCAATTGCAAGAAGCCCGTCGCCGGTTTCATCGCCGGTGCCACCGCTCCCGCAGGCCGCCGCATGGGCCACGCCGGCGCGATCGTGGGCGGGGCCGAGGACACGGCGGCCGCCAAGATCGCAGTGTTCCAAGAGTGCGGTATCGAGGTGGCTGTGACGCCCAGCGACATGGCCGATGCGTTACTACGCGCGGCCAAGGCCAAGGGTGTAACGTTGAGCTAACGCTCCGCCCGACAGAACCGGCGGTGTTTTGATTGTGGCGCAGCAGCGCCGGTGGGGCTCCGACCTCGGGGCGGGCCTTGGGCGTGCGGATACTCTGAAGGCCCGAAGGCCCGCCCGGAGCTCGGACCCTACCCTCGGAAAATTCCACGCCTAATGTGACGTTGGTATTACGCGTTCGCGTTGTCCTCGCGTTGCCGGTGGCACCGCCTTTCCCGTAAGCGGGCCAATCCCCTAGCGTGCATAAGGTCGTATTCCCATGCCGCTTTAGGACACGACCGGGCTGCCAAAAACCCGGTAAACCGCTATCATCAAAACTCTGGCGGGGCTGCCGACGTGTGCGCCGCTTCACTTCGAATAAAATCTAAAGGGCGGCTCTATGCAGACTTCAGTAAACTCAGAAAATCCCCGCGGGGACTTCGATGTAACCCGACGTGAGTTCTTGGTCATCGGCACCGCGACGGCTGCACTCACGGCTTTACCGCGATTGCTCACCGGGCAAACCGCTGCTCCTGTCGAGGCCGTGGCCCCACTTACGAAAGTAGCCTTCAACGTTAATGGAAAGGCCTGCGAACTTCAGGTGGATACACGCACGACTCTCCTCGACGCGTTGCGCGAGCATCTCCATCTCACCGGCAGCAAGAAGGGCTGCGATCATGGCCAGTGCGGTGCGTGCACCGTCCTGGTCGAGGGTCGGAGAATCAATTCATGCCTGACGCTCGCGGTGATGCAGCAAGGCGCGCGCATCACGACCATCGAGGGCCTCGGCACGCCGGAAAAACTGCACCCGATGCAGGCGGCCTTCGTCAAATGCGACGGCTACCAGTGCGGCTATTGCACCCCGGGCCAAATTTGCTCCGCCGTCGCCATGCTCAATGAGATCAAGGCCGGCGTTCCGAGCCATGTGACCGGCGATCTTCGGGCGCGGCCCCAGCTCACCGCGGCCGAGTTGCGCGAGCGGATGAGCGGCAACCTCTGCCGCTGCGGCGCCTATTCCAACATGGCCGAGGCGATCACCGAAGTCGCGGGGAGGACCGGATGAAACCCTTCACCTTCGAACGCGCCCGCACTCCCGCAGAGGCGGCCGCCGCGGTCGCCCGCAAACCAGGCGCACGTTTCATCGCGGGCGGCACTAATCTGCTCGATTTGATGAAGCTCGAAATCGAGACGCCCACGCATCTGATCGACGTGAACGGCCTCGGCCTCGACAAGATCGAGCCGACCCCCGAGGGCGGGCTCCGCATCGGCGCGCTCGTGCGCAACACCGACCTCGCCGCCGATGAACGCGTGCGGCGCGACTATGGCG
>JANPIT010000389.1:0-3434 GCA_031425115.1 Opitutaceae bacterium
GGTCTGCTGTGGCGCGGGGTTGGTGTTTCTCACGGCCGGGCTGCGTCGGCTGGGAGCCATCGAGCGGCTGCTGATCGGTGGCGGGGCGCTGTATTTCATCCTGCTGCCGACGGCCGCGGAGCAGACCTACTATGCCTACGCGCTCGCGCCGGCGCTGGCGCTCGTGATGGCCCGCGGACTCTTCGCGCTCGAACAAAGCGCCGCCGCCGCGTGGCGCGCCCGCACACGTCTCGCTTGCGTCGCGGGTTGGATCGCGGGCTTCGCCGTCGCCGCGCCCTACACGCTGCGCCAGGACCATGTCACGCTCGCCGCCGCGCAGGCCGCGTGGACCGCCAGCCAGCCCGCCGATCTTCTCTTCGTCATGAACATGCACGATCGCGGCGTGGGCATCGGCGCCTTCAATCCCGCGATCGTCACGCTCGCGAAACGCCGCGGCTGGAACGTCGCCTTCACCTCCGCCGATCCCGCCGCGCTGCGCGTCCAGATCGAACAACGCCGCGCCGCCGGCGCGCGCTGGATCGTCGCAACGTGGTTCACGCCTGACCTGGACCCGTGGTTCACGCCGCTGCTGCCGCAGACGTTTTCGCGCCAGCCGCGGCGCAACGAAATTCCCGTCGACGGCCGCGCCATCACCGAAGCCCTTGCACGCGATTATCCCGTCGCGGCGCGCGGCGCTAACTACGCGGTGTTGCGGATTCCGTAGGGTGCCCGAGCAACCGGCGCGTCGCCCGCGACCACGGCCCCATCGGCTCCGTCGGTTGCAACGAAGGCGGCAATTTTCCCTTCATCCGCACATCCTGGAACACGGCCCGCACGGTCCCCTCAGGGTGCGGATGCGGCACGAGCAGACGCGGCTGGCCGGCAAAAACCGCGACGCTATCCGCCTCCTGAAACGCCCGCGTCAACCGCACCGGCGCCTCGCGATCCCGCGCGCGCGGCAGGATCAACCGGCGCATCACCTCCGTCGACAACCCCACCCAACCGATCATGATAAACGCCGCCCACGCCCCCGCCAGCCAGCGCGCCCGCGTGCGCCACGCGCCGGCGGCCTCGCGCGCGAGCACCAAGGCGCACCACGCGTTGGCGAGCGGCAACGGAATCAGAAAATCGACGTAGCGCGACGGCACGCCGACGGCCAACTCCGCGCCGCCCCCCCGCATCCACGCCGTCGCCAGCGCCACCGCCACGCTCCAGCCACCGGCGAGGATCACAAAATCTTCCCCGGGCGAGGCCCGCCGCCGACCGAGCACGCGCGCGAGCACCAGCCCCAGCAACGGCAGATTGAGTGCCAGCGCGGCGATCGGGGCCCCGACATGCGGCCACGCGAGCGTGCGCCCCGCCGCGAGCAAGAATTCTCCCGCCCCCGCCGGCTGCCAGTCGGCCCCACCCGGCGCCTCCACCCGCAACCACAAAGCCACGACCAGCAACGCCAACGCCGCCGCGAGTTGCGCCGCCCCACCGCGATCGATCCGGCGCCGCTCACTGAACCGCACCAAAGCCATGCCGAACAACGCCACCGGCACGAGCGCGCCCGGCCCCATCGCCAGCAACGCCGCCCCGCCCGCCATCAGCCCGCCGATGATCCGTCCCGGGGAAGCCGGGCCGCTCCCGAGCAGGGCGAGGGCGATCAACGAAAAACCCAACGCGAAATACGTGTGCGACTGAATTCCCCACAGCACCGTGTGCCAGGCGAGGTGCGGCAGAAACGCGATCGCCACCACCGCCGCCACCGTCCAACGCGCCCCGCCCACCAGCGGCGCGCAGAAACCCCACACCAAGCCCGCCGCGCACGCCGCGCGCAGGAACGCGATCGCGACGCACTGCACGAGCGGGTCCCACTGGCCGTTCGCCGCAAACAGGCCGAGGTTCAGCAGGTGCGTCCAAAGGATGCGGTGTTCGTTGAACGGTTGCACGAGCCCGGCCCCGGTCAGTCGCCCGTCGCCCCACGTCGGATACAACCAGCGCCCTTCAATGTCCCACGCGTCGTGAAACGGGATGTCAGTCCCCGCCGCCGCCACGAGCACGAGCTGCGTCACCAGCACAAACGCGAACACCAGCGCGGCGGGCCCCCACTCGCGTCGCGTGGGCGGGATGGAATCGCTCATTGCGGGCGCACGCGGCGGAGGCCACTCCACCGCGCCTTCGCGCGCGCGACCCGTTTCCACGCGCCAAACATCAGGGTATACCGCCAGCGCACCAGCGCCGAGCCGCGCGGATTGTAATGCTTCAAATAGACGTCGCGATTCGCGTCGAAGATCGCGCGCGACATCGCGTCGTAGTCCCTGGCCACACTGACGCCCTTCAGGTGGGTGATCTGCACCCGGCCGTCGTAAACGATCCGAAAGCCCGCATCCGCCACCCGGATACACAGATCCAGATCGTCGCCATACATGAAAAACGTCTCGTCAAAAACCGCGCCGTCCGCCGCCACCTCTTCGGCCAACAGCCAGCGCGCGCCCATCATGAACGCCCCGTTGATCGCACCCACGTCGTAGGTCTCTTCCTCCGGCAGGTGGGTGAGATTGTATCCAGCAAAGCATGCCACCCGTGGGAACTTGCCGGCCAATCCCACCGCGCGGCAAAACCCATCCCAGAGCGTGGGAATGCTCCGGCGGCATGCCAGGTCCATCGCGCCATTGGCCGTGACGAGCTTCGGCGAGATCAGCCCGATCTCCACATCCTCCTCCAACCGTGCCAGGCAATGGCGGAGCGCGCGCTCATTGACGATTGTATCCGGATTCAGGAACAGCACGAACTCGCCCCGCGTGCGCGCATAGCCGCGGTTGTTGGCGCGGCCGAAGCCGAGATTCTCTTCCGCCGCCACGTAGTCCACCCACGGAAAATCCCGCCGCACGAGCGTGCCGACCCCATGCGGCTCAGCGGGCGAGTTGTCGACGACGACGACTTCCACGGCGCCGCCGGTGTCGTTGGCGCGCGTCAGTCGGCGCGGAATCGAGGCGAGGCACGCGCCGATCTCGTCGCGCGATTTGTAGGCGACGATCACGATCGATAGCAGCGGCAACTCCGGCGTGGACACGCGTGGACGCTGCGTGATGCTCCCGCGCAACGCAATGTCCGCCGCGCCGCCTGTCAGCGTCATCGTCGTTTGTCTCAACCCCGGATCCCGCCTCGCCACCGCCCTCGAGAGCGTCTGGTCGCAGCGTCACCTCACGCCGGAGCTCATCGTCGTCGACGGCGGTTCGACCGACGGCACGCGCGAGTGGCTGGAACGTCACCGCGAGCGCATCGCGGTCATTATCAGTGAACCCGACTCCGGTGTTTACGACGCGATGAACAAGGGCATCGCGCGCGCCCGCGGGGAATGGGTCTATTTCCTCGGTGCTGATGATCGGCTAGCGGGCGACATGATCCTGAGCGAGTGCCTCAACTGGGCGAAGAAAACCGAGTCAGGTGTGATCTCGGGCGAGGCGGCC
>JANPIT010000390.1:0-2140 GCA_031425115.1 Opitutaceae bacterium
ATCGCGGACGAGCAACGGTTCGGCCGCCGCAGAAAATTTCACCGGGAGCGAAGCGATGTCTTCGAGAGTTTTCACGCGGGTGTCGGCGCGCACCGCGACGGCCTCGCCGCCGATCTCGAGAATGCCACCGCCGGCGTTCTCGGTGCTGGCGCGCAGGACCTGCACGAGCTGCGAGAAACTCACGCCCGAGGCGGCCAACTTTGCGGGGTCGGGCTCGACCACGATTTGTCTCTCGTATCCGCCAATCGCGTTCACCTCCGCGACGCCGGGCGTCGTGCGGAGGAGCGGCTTCACCATCGTATCGTGGAGAATTCGCAGCTCGCGGAGCTGGTCGGTGCGCTCCTTCGGTTTGTTCGGCGCGTCGTCCCGATAGCGGAGCGTGTAGTAGACGATTTCGCCGAGACCGGTGCTGATCGGTGCGAGCACCGGAGAGATATTGGCCGGCAAGCGGTCGCGCGCGTGAGAGAGTCGCTCGCCGACGAGTTGCCGTAGCCGGTAGATGTCGACGTCGTCCTTGAACGTCATCGTCACTTGCGAGAGGCCGAACTTCGAAAGCGAGCGCAGTTCCACCATGCCGGGGAGACCGGCCATCTCGATTTCAATCGGGATGGTGATCAGCGTCTCGATTTCCTCCGGCGCAAGGGCGCCAACGGCGGTGTTGATCTGCACCTGCGGGTTGGTGATGTCCGGCACCGCGTCGATCGGCACGCGGAACGCAGACCACACGCCGACCGCAGCAAGGATGACCGCGGCGAACGCGATCAGCAGCCGCCGCCGCAGGGAAAACTCGATGAGCCATTCCAGCATCAATGGCCGTGAGCGCAGCCCACGCCTCCGTTGACGGCCTGCACCTCGGCGAGCCACAGCGCCTTCGTGCCGCTCACGACGACCTGGTCACCTTCGTAGAGGCCTTCGGCGATCTCGAGCCAGCCATCGGCGGTCGCACCCACCTTGATCGCGGTCCGGAGGAGCCACTCGCCGTTGGCGACATAGACGAAGTCACCTTTGACGGTGCGGAGCAGCGCGTCGGCGGGAACAGCGGCGACATTCGCCGCCGACCCGACGGTGCGCGAGCCGACGTCGGCGGTCTTGAGCGCAACGAACTGCGCGCCACGCTCCGACAGTTTCAGGCCGTGACCTTCCTTGTAGGTCGCGGCGGGCGTGTGCTCGTGGACATGCGCCGTTTCGGCCGCGGAACGGTTGCAGCCGGACACGGCGATAGCAGTGAGCGTGGAGAGAAGGATGAGGATCGATTTCATTTTAAGTGCGGTTCAGGGGGCGCGACGCGCCGACGCGATAATTTGCGCGAGGTCGGCGGGAATCTCCATGGGCTGCAGGGCGTTCACGTTGGCTCCGCCCGTGTTGCCGACCGGAATGCGGCCGACGAACGATTTCACACCGCCGAAAACCAGCCGCGGAATCTGGCCGACGATCTCGCGGAGATTTTTTAGGCAAACCCCGAACCACAGCATCCGGAGATGAACGCTCGTGTGGGCCACCGGATAGGGCTGGCCGAGAATGTGGGCGCGTTCGAGGTGCCGCCAGGAGCCGACGTGGTTTCGGGCAGCGAACTCGCGTCGAGCGGACTCGATTTCACGCCGGTAGTGTGGCCGCAGTGCGGCGGGCAGCGTGGTGTTCATCGCGCCACCTCCGCGAGCTTGAGATCGACGCCCGTCAACTGTTGCAGCTTGAGGCCCGCCACCTGGGCTTCCCGCTGCGTGGCGAGCAGTGCCTCCACGGCATCGAGATAGCTGTTCTGCAATTCAACGTAGGTGGCGATGGGCACGGCACCGAGCCGGAAATGACGATCCGCGAGCGCCGCGGACTCGCGGAATTTGCGGACCGAATCCGGCGCCCATCGCCGCGCTTCGGCGGATTTGATGGTGAACGCCTGCGCGGCGAGGAGGACTTCGCGCTCGAGCTCACGTTGGGCCACTAAAACGGCAGCTTCTGCCTGGCGACGGCGAGCTTCGGCGACGTCCACGCCGGTGCGCGTCCGACCCGAGACCGGCAGAGGGATACTCAGTCCAACGCCAACGGTTGACTCACGTTCGCCAGCCTTCTCCTGCGAATAATACGGGCTGACGCTGATCGCGGGATAACGCTCGTTCCGCGCGAGCCGGACTTCGAAGCCCTGCTG
>JANPIT010000391.1:0-19915 GCA_031425115.1 Opitutaceae bacterium
TTCGAACATCAAGGACATCGTCGCCAAGCAGGGCGTCATTTTCGTCAATTCCACCGAGGGCCTGCGCGAGCACCCCGAGATTTTCCGCAAGTTTTTCGGCAAGGTCATCCCGACGGGCGATAACAAGTTCTCCGCGCTCAATAGCGCCGTGTTCTCCGGCGGCTCGTTCATCTACGTGCCCAAGGGCGTCAAGGTCGCGCAGCCGCTGCAGGCCTACTTCCGCATCAACGCGGAAAACTTCGGCCAGTTCGAGCGCACGCTCATCATCTGCGACGAGGGCGCCGAGGTCGTCTACATGGAGGGCTGCTACGCACCCTAATTTTCCACCTCGACGCTCAACAGCTCCGTCGTCGTGCTCGTCGCGCTCAAAGGCGCGAAGATCCAATACATCACCTTCCAGAACTGGGCGAACAACGTCTTCAACCTCGTCACCAAGCGCGGCGTCGCGCACGAGGAAGCCGAGATCAAGTGGATCGATTGCAACATCGGCTCGCGCCTCACAATGAAGTATCCGGGCGTCGTCCTCAAAGGCCGCAAGGCCCGTGGCGAAGTCATTTCCATCGCGCTCGCGAACGACGGCCAGCATCAGGACACCGGCGCGAAGATGATCCACGCCGCCGACGAGACCACGTCCAACATCGTCGCGAAATCCATCTCCGTTGGCCAGGGCCGCAGCACCTACCGCGGCGTGGTCCACATCCCGAAACACCTCAAGGGTTGCAAGAACAACACCGAGTGCGACGCGCTGCTGATCAACAGTAACAGCCGCACCGATACCTATCCCGCAATCACCGTCCGCGGCGATGACAACTACGTGCAGCACGAGGCCAGCGTCTCGAAGGTGAATGAAGAAATGATCTTCTACATGCAGCAGCGCGGACTGACCGAGGGCCAGGCCATGAGCCTCGCCGTGAATGGCTTCATCAACGACCTCGCTCGCCAATTCCCCATGGAATACTCGGTCGAGCTGAAGCGCCTCATCGATTTGGAAATGGAAGGCTCGGTCGGCTGAAAACAGATTGAAACGCGGAGGACGCAAAGAGCGCGGAGACTTCTCCAACTCTTCGCGTCCTCCGCGATCTCCGCGTTTCAAAAGTATTTTCTGCAATGTCGCAAGTTTCTGCACCCATCACCAAGTCTCCCATCGGCGCCTTCACGGCCGATCTCTTCAACTCGCATCTGGCCAGCATCGCCGCCGCACCCGCGTGGTGGCTCGAGCGCAAGCGCGCCGCGTATGCGACGTTCGCCTCGCTCCGCCTGCCGAAACGCGGCGATGAAGCGTGGCGCTTCAGCAGCACGGCCGATCTCACGCTCGATGGCTTTGCTCCGCTGTCTGCCACGAACACCACGCTCGCTCCCCTCGCCGTCGAGAACGTTGCGAGCCTGACCTTCGTCAACAACACCGCCCTCCGCGGCGCTCTCTCCGTCTCGAAGCTGCCCGCCGGTGTCATCGTCACCACCCTCTCGGAAGCTGCTGTAAAACACGCCGATTTGCTGAAGGCGCATTTCATGGCGCAGCCGCAGAAACTCGGTTCGGAAAAATTCGCCGCGTTGCACACCGCCTTCGTTGGCGACGGCGCCTTCATTTACGTCCCGCGCGGCGTCGAAGTCCCAGCCCCCATCTTGGTGCAACACATCGCCGCCGGCGCGGGCGCCGCTGTTTTCCCCCACACGCTCGTGATCGCCGAGGAGAACTCCAAGGTCTCCGTCGTCGACACGTTCGTGTCCGCCGATCCCGTCGCGCAATTCGCCTGCGGCGCCAACGACCTCTACGCCGGCCACGGCGCGCAGCTCACCTATATCGGCACGCAAGCCTGGTCACGCGACACGCTCTCGTTTCAATTTAACTCCACGATCGTCCGTCGCGATGCGCGCGTGCAGTCGCTGAATCTGCACCTCGGCGCGCGCCAGGCGCGGCACGAGTCGCTCTCCCAGCTTCAGGCGCCCGGCGCGTTTTCCGAAATGCTGGCGCTGACCGTCGCCGATTCCGCCCAGGAATTCGACCAGCGCACGCTGCAGATCCACCAGGCGCCGAACACCAAGTCCGACCTGCTCTACAAGAACGCGCTGCGTGACCAGGCGAGGACGATTTTCTCCGGATTGATCATCGTCGACCCCGACGCGCAGAAGACCGATGCCTACCAGAGCAATCGCAACCTGATGCTGAGCGAGAATGCGGAAGCGAGTTCTCTTCCTGGCTTGGAGATTCAGGCCAACGACGTCCGCTGCACCCACGGCGCCACGTCGTCCCGGATCGATCCCGAGCAGGAATTCTATCTCCAGTCGCGCGGCATCGCCAAAGCGATGGCCGACGAACTTCTCACGTTCGGCTTCTTTGAAGAAGTCCTGAACCGCCTCGCCAGCGACGAACTCCACGACGCCTTGCGTGCGTTGATCCAAACTCAGTTCAAGAGGAACTAAGCGCAAAGACGCAAAGGTCCGCGAAGATTCGAAAAGTCGCCGCACTCCGGATTTTTTCCTTTGCGTCATCTTTGCGCCTCTTCGCGTCTTTGCGCTTAATTCATCCCATCCTCCGTCATGAATCGTGAAAGAATCCTCTCCCGCGAAGTCGTCGCCACCCAGATTCCGTCCGGCGACAAGCAGACTTTGCCCGCCGCCTCGCGGGTCTTCATCCATCAAACCCTCGGCGGCAGCTACACCGTCCAAACTGACTTCGGCCTCTTCCGAATCGACGGTGCTGATGCCGACGCGATTGGGGAAGTGGTCCAGGATACGGTCGTCACGGCTGCCACGCTCAACGACGGCGCGCCGGACCCGGAAGCGATTTGGGCGCAGCTTCGTCAAGTCTTCGACCCCGAGATCCCGGTGAACATCGTCGACCTCGGTCTCGTTTATTCGATGGATGTCGAGAAGACCACATCGGCCGCTCCCGAGTCGTTGATCGGCTACCGCGTCAACGTCGCCATGACGCTGACCGCGCCTGGATGCGGGATGGGCCCGGCGATCGCCGAAGACGCGAAGTCGAAAATTCTTCTCGTGCCCGGCGTCAGCGATGCAGACGTGCGCATCACGTGGGAGCCCGCGTGGAACCAGCAGATGATTTCCGAGGAAGGGAAAATGAAGCTGGGGCTGATCTAGCGATCACCGCCCACTGCTAAGTCGTATCCCTTCAGTCCCCCGAGGTGGGCCGTGCACTCCGTGCGCGGCCGGTTCGACGGACGCACCCACAACCGCGCGCGGAGCGCACGGTCCACCTTAGTTTCAGAGGCTTTCACCCTACCATCCCCCGTCACCCCGGATTCCGGCGGTAGGCCTTGCAGCAGCGTGCTTTGCTTCTCAGTTTTGCCGCGCCCCCGATGCGCCAACTTCATCCGCGAGCTCTTCTGGTTTTGCTCGGCTGGATATTTGCCGGCGCCGCCGCAGCCGCCGCTGAAGTGCCAAACCCTCGCTTCACCGGCGCGGCTTTTACGCGCACCTGGCTGGCCGATGATTACGGCGCCGCCCCGGCCAACCGCGCCATCCTCCAGCATCCACAAAATGGATTCATCTACGTCGGCAACGGCGCCGGTGTGCTGGAGTTCGACGGCGCGCGCTGGCGGCTCCTCCCCGTCCCGGGTGGTCTTGCGGTCTCGGCGCTCGCCGTCGACGGACGCGGCCGAATCTGGTTTGCGACGGATGACGACGTTGGCTGTTTCCAAGCGGACGAGGTCGGCGAGTTGCGTGCGGTGTCGGCGCGCCCCCGACTCCCGGCCGGCGAGCCGTCCATTTTTCCGCTGGGCTCGTGTCTGGCGACGCACGAGGGCGTCTACTTCGCGAATCGCGACCGCATCTTTCGCTTTGGCGCTGACGATGCACCCGCGCGAATCTGGCGCTTCGAAACCGAACTGTTTCCTCGCCTGTGGCTGATGGACGGCGCGGTGCACGTCCGCACCGGTAATGCGGCGGCTCGCTTGGTCGACGACGAATTCAAGCCAGTCGGCGGATTGCGCACGTTTGCCTTTGCCGCCCGCGCTGACCCCGCTGGCGGCTGGCAAATGATCAGTCGCGACGGCGTCCGCCGCTGGGCCGATACGTATCAACCTGTCGCGCCCGGCGCTGGGGTATTGCGTTCCCCCTTCGGCGGTGACTTCGCGCTCAACGGCGCCTTTCTCTCTAACGGGCGTATCGTTTTCGGCACCACGCGCAGCGGCTTGATTATCTGTGATGCGCAGGGCGTGCGCGTGCAGACCATCGATCGCGGTCGCGGCCTCCCCTCAAATCGCATCGAGGCACTCTGCGTCGATCGGACAGGGGGCGTCTGGCTCGCCCTGCGGAACGGCATCGTCCGCGTGCAACTCGATTCTCCCTACGCGATCCACGCCAGTCCCGATGCGCGCATCGACAGTTCGCCGCAGGCACTCGCCCTGCATGACGGCCAACTCTACGTCGGCGGCGGCGAAGGCTTGTCGCGGCGCGACGATGCGGGCGTTTTTCACCCGGTGGCCGATGTGCCCTACCTGGTGCGCAGCTTGGTCCCGCACGCGGGCAGACTTTTCGTCACCGGCATCGAGCTGCGCGAAGTGTTGTCGAACGATCGCACCCGCGCCTTGGATACGACCTACTTCGGCCTCGTGCCGCTCGCGGGCACTCCAGGTTATTTTGTGCACGGTAATGCGAGTGGGCTCTCCATCGATCAGGCGAACGGGGAAAAATGGCAGCGCATCGCCCAGCACGAAAAAATATCCGACGCCACCACCGCCCTCGCCGAGTGGCCCGCCGGCGTCGTATGGGCATCCAATCACGACACCGGCCTCTGGCGGATCGACTTTCGGGGTGGGCTAAAGAGCGACGCCCCGGCGCGAAATTTCGGGCCCGCCGACGGACTTCCCGCGCGCTTGAATCAATACAACGTCACGGTCTTTCCCCTCGGCGCCGAAGTCGCGGTCATCGCCGCGGGGCGCTTGCTGCGATTTGACGAAGCCGCCGGTCGATTCGTGCCGGAGACTCGCATCGACGGGTTGCCCCGTAATGCTGACGGCGTTACGACAGCTCTGCGCGTCTCGCCCCCCGAGCGCGATGGCTCGTTCTGGTTGCAGCTCCGCAATCCCTCACCCGCGATCGTGAAAATCAGTCCCGCCAGCTCCGGGCGCTGGCAGGCGGAGGCAACCAACGGCCCACCGCTTTCGCGCCTCCGCGTGACCGCGTTGCTGCACGATTCCCGCACGAACTCTCTCTGGATCGGTGCTGCCGGCGCGCTCATCTCACAGGATCTCACCTGGAAGCCGGCGTCGACCGATCGCGATTTCGTCGCGACGATTCGGCGGCTCGAGCGGGCCAATGGCAGCTTGATCTGGGCCGACGGCAACGCGTTCGCCGCGGGACCCCGCCGCGCGGACTCCACCCCGGCTCCGTCGTCGACGCCCACCGCGCTTCCCGCCACTCTAAAAGCACCCGACAACGCGCTGCGCGTTCGATTCGCCGCCGCGAACTTCGCCGCTGATCATCTCGGTCGCTCGCTCGTGCGTTTTCGCACGCGACTCGAGGGCCTCGACTCTGACTGGACACCGTGGAGCGTCGAAACCCACCGCGATTTCACGAGCCTGCCTTATCGGCACTTCGTGTTCAAGGTGGAGGCGCAAGACGACCAAGGCCGCACCAGCCCGGCGGCCTCCCTCGCGTTTTCCATCGCGCCTCCCTGGTGGCTCACGCGCGGCGCGCAGGGCGGCTACGTGCTGCTGGCACTCGCGGCGATCGCGGGCCTCGTGCGCTGGCGCACCCGTTCGCTCCGCCGCCGCGCTGAGGCACTCGAAACGGTCGTCGCCACGCGCACCGAGGAGTTGCGCCAGAGCAACGCCCGTCTCGCGGAACTTAACGCCATCGAGCGCGATGAAAAACTCGCGGCGCGCCTCGCCGAGGAGAAAGCCCGCCTCGAGGTGCTGCGTTACCAGCTTAACCCGCATTTTCTGTTCAATAGCCTCAGCTCGGTCTGCGCGCAGATCATGCGCGAGCCCGGCGCGGCGCGCGCGATGGTAGTGCGGATCGCCGATTTCTGCCGCCAGACCCTGCGGCGTCCGGGCGAGGAAGAAGTCCCGCCGACCGTCAGCCAGGAGCTGAACATGCTCCGCGCTTATCTCGAGATCGAACAAGCCCGTCTGGGCGAGCTACTCACCGTCGAGATCGACGCCGACCCTGAGGCGGGGCCCATGCGTCTCCCGCCGTTCCTGGTCATTCCTTTGGTCGAGAACGCGGTGAAATACGGCAGTGCCACCAGCCCGGAGCGCGTTCAAATCCGTCTCACCGTGCGGGTGGAAGGTGACGGCGATCTCTGTATCGAAGTAGCCAATACCGGGGAATGGCTGACGCCCGGCGCTCACTCAGTCGTGTCGACCGGGATCGGTTTGGAAAACGTCCGCCAGCGCCTCGCCCGCTACTATCCCAACCGGCACGAGTTCTCGACCGAAGGCCGCGACGGTTGGGTCACCGTGCGCCTCCGCCTTCTCGCTCCCCTCCGTGAATACGCGCACGCTCATCGTTGACGACGAACCAGGCGCCCGCGCGGACCTGCGCTGGCTGCTGTCCGCCTACCCGAGTTTCTCCGTCGTGGGCGAAGCCGCCACCTTCGCGAGCGCCCGCGCGCGGTTGGAGAAAAACGACTACGACATCGTCTTCCTCGATGTGCAGCTCGTCGGGGGCAATGGCTTCGACCTCGTCCCCCATGTCTGGCCCGAGGCGCGGATTATCTTTGTCACCGCCTTCGACCAGCACGCCTTGCGGGCCTTTGAGGTGAACGCGCTCGATTACCTGCTGAAGCCGGTCTCGACCGAACGCTTCGCCGCGACGATCACCCGCCTCGCCGCTCCATCCGGCGCACCTGCAGCCGGCGCACTGACCTTGCGAGCCGACGACACCGTGCTCGTGCACACCGATGCCAATAACCGCTTCGTGCCTCTCGGGCACATCGGCGCGATTTTTTCCAACGAGAATTACTCGGACGTCTTGCTTCGCACCGGTGAACGTATCCTCACGCGCCGCACGCTGAAATCCTGGGAGGATCGCCTCCCGTCCGCGCAGTTTCGCCGCGTCCATCGTCAGGCGCTCGTCAACCTCGCCTGCATCGAGAGTCACCGCCGCGATACCCGCGAGACCGCCGAGCTCCGCATCACCGGCGTCACCGCCCCCGTTCCAGTGAGCCGGGCGTTTCTCTCCGACCTCCGGGATTATCTCAAGTCCTAGACTAGCCCGTAGGTTTCGCCCTCGGATGAAGGTGGAGCGTGTTGTCCTCAACGCGCTTCAAAATGCGCGCACGCGCTCAAACCAGCGTCTTGGGACAAGCCGCTCCACCTCCAGCCCCCAATCGTAGCTCGTCACAAATCTGCGTAGCTCGTCACCGCCGAATCGCACCGGTGGCAAGAGGTTGGCAACTACTCCGAAATGGAGTCTCTGCCGCGGCGTCGCCCCTCCTCAAGGCCTTACCCCTTACGCACGTTCTGCGCCGCTCTCGTTGTGCTCGGCGGTGCACTCGTGACCCCGCTGCGCGCCTTTCCGCCGGCCCCGCACTACACGATTTACGGCGTCGTGCGCGACCAGGTCGGTGCCACCCTGCACGTCGAGGGTGCGCAAATCATTCTGTTGCGCGACAACGCCGAGATCGGCCGCGCTCCGATTCATTCGAGCATCATCATCGATCACAATTACGAGCTCGATATCCGGATCGACCATCACCACGGCAGCTCGCGCAAATATTCCCACAAAGCCGTCGCCTCGCAGGGCGTCTTCTCGATCGCGGTCGAAATGAACGGCCAGCGTTTCTATCCCATCGAAGTCGCCGGGACTTTGCGCACGGGCCACGGCGGCGAACGCGTCCGGCTCGATCTGAATCTCGGCGCCGACACCGATGGCGACGGCCTCCCCGACGCCTGGGAGGAATGGCAGCTGCATCAGGCCGGCCGCATCCCCGGCACGCCGGGATGGAGTCTTGCGCTCATCGACCGCCACGGCGATTTCGACGGCGACGGCACGTCCAATCATCTCGAATACGTCGCCGGCACGTTCGCGGGCGATGCCACCGAGCGTTTCGAGCTGAAGATCACCGGCAAGAGCGGGAGCGCGGTCGCGTTCGAGTTCTTCGGCATCACCGGGAAAGTCTACGCGATCGAGGAGAGCGCCGACCTCAAAGCCTGGGCGCCCGTCGCGTTCACGACCTCCCCCGGCGGCGCGACCGCGCAGTCCTGGCGCGCCACCACGGTCGGCGCGCGGCCCGCCTACGTCACCGCGTCACCCGGCGCCTCACGTTTCTACCGGCTCACCGTGCGATGAAAACGCTCGTGGAAAATAGTTCTGTTCGAGGTGGAGCGGCTTGTCCCCAAGCCGCTGGTTCGGGCGCGCACGAACGTCCTGAAAGCGCGTTGAGGACAACACGCCCCACCTCGATCTCCGCCTTCCTCCGCTTTCTCACTTTCACTCTCACTTTCACCCTCGCTCCTCTGGCCTACGCTCAGTGGCAGACCACCGCCTACCCACTACGCGGCGGCTGGAACGCGATCTACCTGCACGGCGATGCCACGCACGCGACCTTGGATCAGCATTTCGCGAACAATCCCGAAGTGCTTTCCGTGTGGCGGTGGAATGCAAACCCCACCCAGGTCCAGTTCGGCGTCTCCCCGCTGATTCCCACCTCCGGCACACCCGAATGGAGCATCTGGCGCCGCGGTCTTCCAGCCCAGACCACGCTCACCAATTTCTCCGGCCCTGCCGCCTACCTTGTCGAGTGCTCCGGCGCGGCCACGGACACCTACCTCGTGCAGCTCACGCACAAAGTCGTCCCACCCCAGAGCACGTGGGTGCGCAATGGCGCGACCTTCCTCGGCTTCCCCACGCGCTCGAGCAGCGGCACCTACCCGACCTTCGCGGCCTATTTTGCCACGTTTCCTGCCGCGATTGCCGCCAACACGCGGATCTATCGCTACGCCGGCGGGCCCTTGGGACCGACCAACCCGGTGCAGGTCTTCTCGACGTCCACCGAGCGCGTCGATCGCACGCAGGCGTATTGGTTCGAAGCGCCGGTCGTGGGTAACTTCTATGCGCCGCTCGAGATCAGTCCTTCGGATCTCAGCGGACTGAACTTCGAGCGCACCGGTTCGACGTTCACCGTGCGCGTGCGCAATCGCACCGCCGCGCCCGTCACCCTCAGTGTGCAGTCGCTCGTATCCGCGTCCGCTCCCACCGGCCAGGATGCCGTCGTCGCCGCCGTGCCGCTCACGCGACGCACGTTCGATGCCGACACGTCCACCTACGTCTTCAATCCCGTGGGGGCTTTCAACGAAGTCATCGGCCCGCAGGCGTCGGTCGAGTTAGTGTTCGGGATCAACCGCGCGCTCCTGACGGGCACCGTCGGCGCGTTCTACGCCTCTCTGCTGCGCTTTACGGACAGCGGCAGCCTGCTCGATGTCACGCTGCCCGTAAGCGCTCGCGTGGCCTCGCTCGCCGGCCTGTGGGTCGGCGACATCGCGGTGAACGGCGTCAACAGCTTCGCCCCCGGTTCCCCCGGCAACACCACCTCGCGGCCTTTCCCCCTTCGCGTCATCCTCCACATCGACAATAGCGGCACCGCCCGTTTGCTCTCTCAAGTTTTCATGGGCCGCCTCGCGCCGGCCCCGTATCCGCTCGGCTTATGCACCAAGGAGAGCGGGCTGAAGCCCGACGCCAAAGCCAGCGCCACCCGGCTCGTCTCCGTCCAGTTGCCAATCGACACCGTCCTCCCCACCGGCCCCGCCACCGACAGCGTAGCCCTCGGTGCCACTCTCGTCCGCACGGTCTCTGTCGCTTTCGACGCCTCGACTAATCCCTTCGTCCACACGTATCATCCGGACCACGACAACAAGGACGCACGCTTCCAGGCGCCTAGCCCTGAAAGCCCAAGTTACACGCGCGCCTGCTCCTTCACCTTTGCTCCCACTCCCCCCGCAGGCTCGAGCCCCGTCGGCTGGGGCAGCACCGTCCTCGGCGGAACCTATTCCGAGACGATCACCGGCGTCCATCGCAACGCGATCACCCTCAGCGGCACGTTTGAACTCCGCCGTATCAGCGACCTCGGCGACATCACGCTCAATCAGTAGCCGGTCATCAGTAATCGGTCATCAGTAATCAATCAATAGGACCAACCCCGGCACCGCCGACCACCGCCCACTGATTACTGATCACTCCCCTCCGATCTTCCAACTCCCCTCTTCTAAAATGAAACGCCTCCTCCTCGCCGCCTCCCTGCTGGGCCTGCCCCTCGTCGCGCTCGCGCAGAGTTCCGCCGTCCCCGATCGGATCAGTTATCAGGGCCGCGTCACGGATACCGCCGGCACGCCCATCGCCAACGGCACGTCGACCTCGCGTAGCGCCATCTTCCGCATCTACGACGCCGCGAGCGGTGGAAACCGGATTTGGTCCGAGGCCCAAACCATCACGATCGCGAGCGGCGAGTTCAGCCTTCTCCTTGGCGCCGGTAGCGCGGTCGCGAACGAGACCAACAGCCTTTCGCTCAACGCCATCTTCACCAGCCAGGATCGCTACATCGGCGTCACCATCGCCGACGCCGGTGGCGCCCTCACCAGTGAGATTTCGCCGCGCCAGCAACTCGTCACCACGGCCTACGCCTTTCGCGCCAAGGTTGCCGAGTCCGTCGCCAGCATGGCTGTTTCCACGGCCATGATCGCCAACGGCGCCGTCACCACGACGCAGCTCACCGACAGCGCCGTGAACACCGCCAAGCTTGCTGCCGATGCCGTCACGAGCGCGAAAATCGTGGACGGCACCATCGCCACCGCCGACCTCGCCGCCAACGCCGTCACCACCGCCAAGCTCGCCACGGATATCGGCGTCTGGACTGCATCTGGCAGCCACGTCTACCGGCCGAACGGCAACGCCGGCGTCGGCCTGGCCGCCCCGCAGTCGCCCCTCCACGTCCACGGCTCAGGCGAGGTGCGCATGCAGATCACCGATGTGACCAGCGGCATTGCGGCTACCGATGGATTCATGCTCTCGCTCGGCGCCACTGAAGCGGCCGCGTGGGTTTACGAGAATCGCGCCCTGAAATTCGGCACCAACAACTCCGAACGCATGCGCATCGCCGCCAACGGCAACATCGGCATCGGCTTGACCACACCGAACGCGCCCATCGCTTTCGGCACCGCCGACCAGAACACCAAGATCGCCCTCTACGACGACAACAGCGGCTCCCTCATGGGCCTGGGCATCGGCCCGAACCAATTTCGGTTTCACGTCGCCAACAGCGGCAATAAGTTTTCCTTCCTCGATGCCCCGGCGGGCAGCGAAGTGATGACGATCCAGGGCGCCGGACGAGTTGGCATCAACAATTCCAACCCCGCGGGAACACTGACTGTGAATGCGGGCACCGATAGCCGCATATCGCTACAAAACACCGCCAGCGGGACGACGCTCTCGGATGGACTGGCCGTTGGCTTCCACGGTAGTGCCGGTTTTTTCTGGATGTATGAGAATCTCCCGCTGGAGTTCGCGACGAACAACACTGAACGCATGCGCATCGATGGTGCCGGACGCATGGGCATCAATTCGGCGCCGATCAGCGGCTCACGCCTCACTCTGAAAATCAGTGCGGATGATAGCTTCCATCTCCTACTCAAGAACCTAGCTGGCACGGCTGATCAGTTCGCCTTCGGCACTGACGGCCAGGCTTACAAATCCGGTGGTGGCAGTTGGGGCAGTGGCTCGGATCGCCGCCTCAAGCACAACATCGAGCCTCTTGCCGGCTCCCTGGAAAAGTTGCTCCGTCTTCGCAGCGTCACCTTCGATTATCTCGATATGGAAAGATGGGGCGCTGGTCGCTTCACCGGATTCATTGCTCAGGAGGTCGAGCCGCTCTTCCCGGATTGGGTCTCCGAGAATCCAGACGGCATGAAAATGCTCGCGCCAAAAGGCTTCGAGTCTCTCGCGGTTCAAGCCCTTCGCGAGCTGCGTGCCGAAAAAGATGAACAAAACGCCGCCCTCGCCGCCCGCGTAAAAGAGCTCGAAGCGCAGAACGCCTCCCTCTACTCGCAAAACTCCGCTGCCACCGCGCGCCTCGATGCGCTCGAGAAGCGCGTCTCCGCCCTCGCGAATCTCGCTGCCACCGCCGGCAACAACAACTGACGGCCCTCCCGCGCGAACCGTCATGTTTCCCCGCTTCGCCCACGCAGGCCCGCGCCCCCGCGCGCGGCTCCACGCCTTTGGCGCGCTGCTTTGCCGTTGGTTGCTGCTCCTCGCTGCGGCGCCTGCGGCCTTCGCTCAATTCGAAATCTCCGGCGGCTCCTTCAACCCTCTCGTCACTCCCGCGGCCCCTGTCCCCAACCCCAACAATCCACCGCAGTTCGCCGGCGAGATGGCCAACACGGGCGGCTCAGCGGCCATTGCCCATAGTCCCACGCTCACGGTCCGCTTCCCCGCGTCGAGCCACCTCGTGCTCCATCGCTCGAGCATCGGCCCGACCTTCGCCAGTGGCGTTTCCCGCTACGCGCTCGGCGACCTCATCGTTCCACCGCCGGTCCCTGTCTCCATCTTGGGGGGCACCGCCGACGCCTATTGGCGCGCCGAACCCGTCAAGGCTGGTGAAGTATTCTCCGACGCTGCCGGCACCACCACGCCGGTCGCCGCCAACACCACACGTAACTACTACTACAGTCGCCATGCCGAGCGAGTCCTGGCCTCTCAGTCCGGCGCCGTCGTCGTAAAATGGGTCACCTCGCGCCCTGTCCCCACCGCCACGGACCCCACGCTGCGTTACCGTTTTCAGGACGAATCCTTTTCGGTCTCGTCCGCCACCTCGAAGCCCATCCGATCGATGTTCTGGACTGAACGCGGCTTCAACAGCCCGGTCGTATCCATCGCCCCGGGAAAAATCGAAGCCGTCAACCCGGTCTACAGCGCAAACTTTCCCGCCACCGTCCCAGCGGAATACATTCCCGTCGGCGCCAACCCGCCTGACCCTTCGGCCGCCCCGCCCTCAGAGAGGCGAACCCTTTGGTTTGAGAAAATCGGCGGCATCGGCCAGCTCCGCGCCTATAACTTCGAGGGCCGCATCCTCGTCGAATATCTGGGTGCCCAAGATCCCAATATTCCCGGCAAACATCTCTTTCTAGGCGCCGACATCGTCGAGGTCGCCCGCGTCGCACCTTCGATCAACGCCTCCGTCAACCTCGGCGACCAAATCACGCCGCGCGATGATCTAAACCGTTTGCTGCCCCTCGACGCCGCCACCGAGTGGATCGCCGCGCCCGTGGCGAACACGAGCCCGGACGCGTTGTCGTTCTACGGCACGGTGTCCCGCCCGGACGGTCGCACCATCTATTTCGCCGAGCGAGAAAACGCCAATCCTGATCGCGTGGTGTTCTACTGGCTCGAGGCCGCCGATGCTTCCATCCACCTCCTCACCGGCGGCGCCAAGCCCGGCCTCGATCTCTTCTGGCCTCAACAGCGTAACAATTATTTCCAGCGCTGGCCCGATCTCGCCACCCCGGCGGGCCGAAAACTCTACGAGCACTACACCGTTGCCACCGGTGGCAGCACCACCGCCACCGGCCTTCAGTTCATCGGCGGGCAGTTGCCCCAGATCGTTTTTCAAGACGATCCGGCCCAAGCGCAGGCCACCATCGACGTCTCGAGCCAGCGCCTGGTCGTCGCGCTGCCCACCGATTCGACTAATCTCACGCTGCTCAAGTTTACCAGCGGCTCTCATGTCTGGTATGTCCGACTCTCGACGCAGGTCGATGGCCGCCCGGGCTTCCTTGAAAGTGACGGCGCCGCCAGCGCACTCACGGCCACCGCCCACGTTGGCGATCGCATTAATCCTCCGCCGAACTCCGGGGATATCGTTTACAGCGGCGCCGGTTATATCGCCAGCGGCACCAATTACCTGCCGGCTGCCTACCTCGATCCCTTCGTCGTCGGCGCGGAGGCGGCCGCACGCGGCGCAATCATTCCGATCAATGCCCGCGCGCCAGCCGTGCTCAAGGTGTGGTGGTTCAAGCGCGTGCAACCGCCGAGCCCCGCCTTCCAGCCGTTCTTCGTCCCCGCCAAAGTCGCCACCTACAACCTTTCTTATCCCTCATCGCCTGCCGTCATCACCCTCGCCAATAACGCCGGCAGCGGGGATCTGCCCGCGGACCAGGCGGCCGGCAGCGTCTACTTCCAAAACGACGCGCAGCTCCCTGGCTACAACCCCAACGAGGAGCACGCACTCCTGCTCGGCGGCCGCCTCTACGCGCTGCGCAACGATCTCAACGTCACGACCGCTGACGCCTCCTACACGTCCCAGCCGTATGCCCTCCTGCGATACACCGCCGCCGCCGATGGCCTCCCCGCGGCCAAGGCCTTCCGCATCGACCTTGGCACCTTCGCGCCAGTCGCAACCGCCGGCATCATCCTCCAGCCGCCGATGCCGCTGCCTCTTTTGCCTCCACCGCTGAATCCCGACGGCACGTTGAAAAACATCGAGGTCACCGACAACGCCGCGCCCAACTCCGGCGTGCCGGAACACTACCGGAAGTTCACGTTCGCCGATCGCAAAGGCTACCACTGGCTCTACCGCGGGCCGCACGCCGGCGGCACGCCGACCTTCAACATGCGCTTCTATTACGCGATGAGGGAAGGCTTCTTCGTGCCGGGAGTCACGCCGCAGCCCACGGTCGGCACGCTCCTCCCCTACCTGCGCGACGGCGCCGGGCCCTACACCGGCGACGTCGTCGATGGACCCGCCCGCGCCATCCCCTACACGCCGAGCTGGCCTGCTTCCGCTCCCGAGCTGCGCGTGGCCGAAACCCTCACGCTGCCGAAATTCGGCCTGCCGGAGATCCTCTCCCAATCGAGCGCTTTCGTCCTCTACCAGCAATCGGTCGCCGCCACGACGGGGTCCCCCGCCAGCGTGATCCTGCACGATCCCATCCGCGAAAAAACCTTCGCGCTCGGCACCGCTGGTGCGCTGCAAACGCTCCCGACCTCGATTCTAACCACCACGTATCAAGGCAAGACCTACTTCCAGCGCCTCCCGCCGCATCTGCAGAAACGCTTCTATTTCGACCCGCTCCGCGGCGCCAAAGGCACGTTGGTCTTCGTCGGTCAGTTCGTCGACGAAGCCGCCGGGGAAGACTACCTTCACCTTAACGCGCTATCCGCCGACGAACTCGCCGTCTTGCAGAACCTTCCCGCCGCTGGGGACGTCAATGGCACGCACTGGCGCAACGCGATCATCAGCCTGCGCACCGCGGTCGAAACCTTCGGCCCCGATCGCGCCAAGGCGGGCGCGTTTGTCCGCGATGGGCCGCCGGAGGATGTCGGAGCCCAGGCGCTTGCCCGCATCGACCATTCGGATACGGCCGTGGCCGACTACGCGCTGACCGCGACGGGCGCGGGCCAGGGCTACGTCTCCCTGCTCTTCGGCAACGGTCGCGCGTTCACGCCGGAAGCCGAGCCCGTGGCCGTGAAAATCATCAAGGTCGTCCCGCGCCTCTATCGCGGCGAGCTCAAGACCCTTCTGTCCAGCAACCCTCTGGACGAACAGGTCTCGCTCCGACACACCGGAGACTTCGCCGCCCGCCCACAGGATTACGACTTCCAGTGGCGCTACGCCCAGCCGGTAAACGGCGTCGCCCCTGAGATCTACACCTACACGTTGCAGGCGTGGACCTCCGCGCAGTGGAAGCTGGTCTCTCATCCGGCCGGCGCCTTGCCGACCACGCAGGAATACGCCGCCGTGACCACCATCACGTCGCTCCCTCACTCTCGCGTCATCTACACCCAGGCTCCCGTCGGCGATAATCCGGGCCTCGTCGCCCGCGCCGAAAGCCTGCTCTCATTTACCGGCTCGGTGCCGCAGCGCATCGTCTTCTCCGCCGATCTCGCCGACCGCACCGGCTTCGTCCTCTACGTCAACGGCCATGCCGCCCTCGCCTACCAGGCCCCCGCGGCCTTTGCCGCCACGTCACCCGTGCCCGGCCTCGTGACCATGCCGCCTGCGCTGACCGCGCCGCTCCCGCTCCAGTTCTCCGTCGACTCCAACTTCTTCTCGCTGGCGAACAATCGCATCGAGGTCGCGCTCTTCACCTCGGCCGACGTCAACGCGCCCGCCTCCCAACTCAACTTCCGCATCGATTACTTCGCCCCCGCCGACCAGATCGCCGCGCTCGCCGGGAGCTCACCCTGGATCGAGCCCACCGGCACCTTGTCGAATTCCGCCATCGTCGGTGGCTCTCCGACCGCACCGCTCGGCAGCCCCCTGCTCGTGATGAGCGACAATTATTTCACGATGCGTTATCGCCCGAAATCCACCTCGGGCAGTGTCGCACCGAAAACGGACGCCACCAACTACGCCTGGTCCGAATGGATGCCGCCGAAGCTCGTCGAAGGTTGGATCAAGCGCGTCCTTGCCGCGATCAACCCGTTCAACCAGCGGATGCGCGACCTCTACAACAACGCTGTCAATACCGACGTCTCCTTGCTCACCCAGGCCGGCACGCGCTGGGAAGGCGATATCGCGCTCACGCTCGAGAACATCAATGACGCTGGCCTCATCGAGATCTACGAGACCGTCCTCAACCGCGGGAAAAGCATGAGCATCGACGCGGGCGTCGACTACCCCGCCGCCAACGACGCCCTGCTCCTTGCCGCCGGCTATCTCGCCGATCTCTACATGATCGCGGGCAACGAAGCCTTCGCCGACGCCGCGAATCCCACCATCTCACTCGACGACTCCACCACCGTGACTGAAGTGAACACGTCGCGCTTCTCCTTCGAATCGCAGGTCAAGAGCGTCCTCGACGAAGAACTCTCCCTGCTCCGCGGCCGCGACGACTTTCTCACCCCCGGCGTGACCGTCGCGCCCGCCTACAACCGGCTGTATTGGAATTACACCCGCGGCATCAACTCCGGCGAAGCCCTCTATGCAGTTAACTATAACATCCGCGAGAAATCCGGCAGCGCCACCGCCGACGGCACCATCGATGCCGCCGACGCGCAGCGCATGTTTCCTCAGGCGCATGGCGACGCCTATGGTCATTATCTCACCGCGTTGAAGGGCTACTATCGCCTCCTGCGCAGCCCGAAGTTCACCTGGACGCCTCGGAGCGAAGCCGTGACGGTCCTCGGCCAGACGATCCAGGTGGATTACTTCGACGAGCGGAAATTCGCGTCGGCAGCCGCGGGAGTTGCGCGCACCGCCCAGCAAGTCGTCGCCCTCACGCATCGCCAGCTCTACAAGGACGACGCGGCCGCCGGTTGGACTCACTACCGCGACGGCAAAGAAAATACCGTGACCAACACGCGCCGCGATTGGGGCCTCGACGAGTGTGCTTCCCGCGCCGCGCAAGGTGCCTATATCAATTGGGCAGTCGGGAATGCACTGCTCCCCGACGTCGACAACCAGCCATCGCACACCGGCATCCAAGTCATCGATCGCGCAACCGTGCCCGAGCTCGCGGAACTCACCACGTTCGGCGCCGATTTCCAGACGCGGATGGACAACGCCAACGCCCGCCTCAACCCGCTCGGCCTCAGCCCCGGCGCCATCGCCTTCGACATCTCCGCCGCCGACCTTAAAGCCGGCAAGTCCCACTACGAGCAGATCTACGATCGCTCGCTCCGCGCCGTCCTCAACGCCAAGGGCGCCTTCGACCAAGCCGGTCGGATGACCCGCCTGCTCCGCAATCAGGAAAATCAGATCGGCAACTCCAACGACGCCATTGTCGATCAGGAGCGCGCCTTCACCAAGCAACTCATCGAGCTCTACGGCACGCCCTACAGCGGCGAGATCGGCGTCGGAAAAACCTACGCCCAAGGTTACTCCGGCCCCGACACGCAGACGTGGTTCGTCGTCGATCGCGCCACCGACCTCATTGAGACCGCCACCGCGTTCACGATCACGGGCCGTGTCCCTACTGCCGTGCAGATTCCCGGCAACCTCACCATGGACGCACTCCTGACTTACCAGGCGGATAAGAAAATAACCAACTTCACCACTCGCACCTTCACCATCGCCCCCAATCAGGTCGTCCAGTTCTCCGACCGCTTCAGCGCGACGCCCATGGGCGCGCGAGCGGTCACCGGCACGCTGCAGCAAGCTCTCGGCGACGTCCATCAAGCTCACCTCGCGCTGCAAGGCCGGGTCCGCCAGATGCAGGACAAAGGGGCGATTCTCGCCCGCCGCGGCCAACTTTACGACGAAATGGTCACCACTCATGCCGACACGATCTCGGCCATGAACAACGGCCGCGACGCGATGGCCAAACTCCGGCTGGCCCAAGCGAGTCTGCAGGCCACGGCAAAAATCATGGATGCACTCGCCGAGGCCAAAGGTCGCGAGTCCCAAGCCTCCACGGAATTTTTGCCCAAGATGACTGGCCTCGCCAACGACGTCTTTGCCGGCGTCCGGGGCGCCATGACAGTTGGTTTCAACACCATTGGCTACCTTCTCAAATTCGTCTCCGTCAGCAGCGAGATCTCTGCCGCTGGACTCGAGCGCGAGATCCGGATCGAGCAACGCGCACTCGACGAGAAAGTCCGGGACCTCGCCTTCTCGTATCAACAGGCGCAGGTCGCTTTCGAATACGAGCTGCTCCTGCGTGACTTCATCGACGAGGTCTACGACGTCGCGCAGATCGCCGGCACGCTCCAGCGCACCACCGAACGCGTCCGAAACCTCGTCGCTGATGGCGACCGCATCCAGGCCGAACGCGAAATTTTCCGCCAACGTGCTGCCGCTCTCATCCAAGGCTACCGCACCCGCGACCTCACGTTCCGCACGTTCCGCAACGAGGCGCTCGAACAATACCGCTCCCTCTTCGAGCTGGCCGGGCGTTACAGTTATCTCGCCGCCAAATCCTACGACTACGAAACCGGTCTCCTTGGCTCCACCGCAGGTCAGTCGGTGATTGAAGGCATCGTCGCCTCGCGCGCCCTCGGCGATCTCACTGGCGGCGTTCCCCAGGCCACGGTGAGCACCCTTGGCGACTCTGGCCTCGCCGGCACGATGGCGCGCCTCCAGGGCGACTGGTCCGTCGCCAAGGGTCGCCTCGGTATCAACAATCCGGATTCGAACGGCACTCTCTTCTCCCTCCGCCGCGAGCTGTTCCGCGTCCTCGACGATCCCGCCACCACCGATGACGATGCCCAGTGGCAGCAGACGCTCGAACAACACATCGTCAGCAATCTCCTCGCCGACCCCGACGTTGCCGCCCTGTGTCGCAACCTGCGCAACGCCGACGGTTCCGCCGTCCCCGGGATTGTGATACCGTTCTCCACCGCGATCCGGGACCACCAAAACTTCTTTGGTCTCCCGCTCGTCGCCGGCGACCACGCGTTCACGCCCACGAACTTTGCCACCAAGCTCTACGCTGTCGGCACCGTCTTCCGCGGCTACATCGGCATGGATCCCTACAGCCAGAATGTCCCCAACGCTGGCACGCCCAACGGCAATGACCCGAAGGCCCTCAGCGCTTCCCCGCACGTCTACCTCATCCCCGCCGGCACCGACTACATGCTCGCGCCTCCGCTCGGTGACACCGGCGTCGTCCGCGCCTTCACCGTGCGCGATCAGGCGCTGCCGCTGCCCTTCAACCTCGGCGCCACGCAGTTCTCGACCACGCAATTCTTCAACGCCAACGGCACGCTCACCGAGCAGCCCTGGGTGCTCCGCAAGCACCAGTCCTTCCGCGCCGTCAACGACCCGGTGTTCTTCTACAGCACCGTCCCCGCCGAGTTCACCAACACCCGCCTCGTGGGCCGCAGCGTCTGGAACAGCCAATGGAAGCTCGTCATCCCCGCGAAGACGCTGCTCGCCAACGAGCAGGAAGGCCTCAGTCGCTTCGTCGCGAGCGTGAAGGACATCGAGCTCTTCCTCCGCACGTATTCACATTCTGGTAACTGACGCCCAACTCATTGCCGCCTCCTGCTCGTGCTCGTGATCTTGCTCTTACTCTTGCTC
>JANPIT010000392.1:0-2047 GCA_031425115.1 Opitutaceae bacterium
GCCCCAGGCGCGGGCGCCACGATGACGCCACCGATATTGCCGATCGCCACCAGGGCATTGAGCGCGTTCTGAATTGCCAGAGCCCCGCCGAGAAGCGCGCCCGTGGTCTGGCCCGCAAAAGTGAGCGTGAACGTGCCGCCGACGGCGACGACCGCGTTCACGTCGATCCGCTGGACTTCCTTTACCGTCGGCGTTCCCGGCGTCAACGTGGAGGTGTCGGCGGCGGCGGGGTTGGGGGGCACTAGAATGCGGTCGTCGAAGACATACCGGCCCGGCTGCGTCTCGCTGACCGCAAGGTTCAACGAAACTCCCGGAGTGCTTTCCACCACATCGAGTTCGTGCTGCACCGCGAGTGTGAACTCGGAGGACGGGACCGTCTGGATCGGGTTCAGATCGATCGTTTGTTGCTCTTTGGTAAAGCGGTCGGCCGACAGCGCCGTCTTGTCGCCGGGCTGGAGGAAGGTGATGTCCAGCAAGCCAGTGTTGCCGAGCGTCACGGACACCCCGCCCGCGGCAGCGATGGAAGGGAGCAGATTCAGCGCGGTCGCGATCTGGGTCTCGGTCGCATTCGCCGGCAGGAGCGCCGTGTGCTCATTGCCCAGCGAGAGGGTAAAGGAGGACCCGGGCAGGGTCGAGAGCGTCGAGAGATCCACGCGCTGCAATTCGGGCAGAACCGCAAGGCCGGTGATCGCCGGTTGGTCTCCGTTGCTGCCAAAGGTGATGTCGAACAGACCGCTGCCGAGGCCGACCACGGTCACGCCGCCCGCGGCGGGCGGGAGCAGCGGGGTGAGCGCGGCGTCGATGTTCTGCGCCGTCGCGTTGGAAGGCAGCACCGCGGTGGTCGCGCCGTTGAAGGTGAGGGTGAAACTCGCGTTCGCGAACGAAGCAATTTGCCCGAGATCCAAACGCTGCGTCTCCGGCACCAGCCGGGTGCCGATAATCGTGGCCTCCGCCCCCGGGGCGTTGAACGAAATGACGAAACGGGTCGTTTCGTTTGGAGCGACAGTCACCACCACACCGCCGGCTGCGGCGATGCTCCCCAGACCATTGAGGGCCGTCTGGATGCCAGTCGCGTTCGTCGCCGGAACCGGCCCGAGGGTCAGCAGACCCGTGGCGATCCCCTCGAAACTGAGGGAATACTGCCCAGTCGGGAAGGCCTCCAGCGCGCCCAGATCGAGGACCTGCACTTCAGTCGTGAGGAGGTCGCCGGGGGTTTGTTCCGAAGTGCCAAAGATTCCCGAGCCCGGGTTGGTCGCCCCGATGTTGAGCGTCGCCTGCCCGGAACGAACCTCCGTCACCGGGAGCGAGGCGCCACCCTCGACGGTGGCCACCGGCGTGAGCACACCGGTGCCGCCCTTGGTCGTCTCGTCGATCAGACCGGCGTGGAACTCGATCTCCGAAAACAGTGCCTGATTGCCCGCGACGTTGAACTGAATCGAATACCCGCCGTTCGCCGTCGACGCCACCGTGACGCCGCCGACCGCCGCGACCGAGTCGAGGAGATTGAGCGCCTGCTGCACCTTAGCCGCGCTCGATCCGCTGAGCAGCAGGGGTGTTTCCACGTTCCCAAATTTCAGCTTGAAATCACCGTTCGGCACCATCGAGCCATTCGAAAGCAGGAGGAGCGTCGAACTGTCGCCGCTCACGAAAATGTTGTTCACCTTCTCCGCGAGATGCGGCGCGCCGATTCTTCCAGCCACAATGGAGGAGATCGAGTCAGCGGTAATGTTGGTCACGCTCCCGTTGGGGACTGGTTTCTTGCTACCCACGAGCGTCGGGTTCCCAGCGACGCCGGCGAAAAGACCACCCATGGTGGCCAGGCCATAGGCCTCGCCGGTGCGCACGCCGATATCGTGATTCTGCACGTCCACACCATCGATGCTCCCCCCGATGCCGCCCGTCTTGAACGCATCGCCGCCGTCGCCTGCCGCTACGCTGCGGAAGATCGTATCCGCGGTAATATTGGTGACCCCCACAGAGAAGACATTGCCCCCGGGCGCGCCTTTGGCCACCCGCGGGGCATCGCCCGCGTCGCCGGCCTCAAAGC
>JANPIT010000393.1:0-1896 GCA_031425115.1 Opitutaceae bacterium
GCCAAGAAATCCGTCGCGCTTTCCGGCGTCCCAGCCGGCAACACCGCGATCTGCACCGTCGGTCACACCGGCAACGATCTGCACTACCGCGGCTACGACATCGCCGACGTGGCGCGCCCTGCGACGTATGAGGAAGTCGCCTACCTGCTCGTCTACGAGCGTCTGCCCACGCGGGCCGAACTCGCGGCGTATCAAAAACGCTTGATCGCTCTCCGCGGCATTCCGGCGCCCGTGCGCGCCATGCTCGAGCAACTCCCCGCGACCGCGCACACCATGGGCGTGATTCGCACCGCGTGTTCCGCGCTTGGCGCTCTCGATCCCGAACGGGCGCCCCTTGGCAGCGCCGGCCCGACCGACCTCGGTGCGGCGCGCGATATCGCGGACCGGCTGATCGCGAGTTTCCCCTCGATGCTGCTCTACTGGTGGCATTTTTCCCACAGTGGCAAACGCATCGAGGTCGAAACCGACGAGCCGTCGCTCGCGGGACATTTTCTCCGCCTCCTGCACCAACGCGCCCCGTCCGTCCTCCACGCGCGCGCTCTCGACCGCTCGCTCATTCTCTACGCCGAGCACGAGTTCAACGCCTCGACGTTTACCGCTCGCGTCATCGCCGGCACCGGCTCCGGGATGTATTCCTGCGTCACTGGCGCGATCGGCGCGCTCCGCGGCCCGAAACACGGCGGGGCCAACGAGGTCGCCCACGAGATCCAGCTGCGTTACCGCACGCCGGAGGACGCCGAGGCCGACATCCGCACTCGTCTCGCCCGCAAAGAAATCGTCATCGGCTTCGGCCATCCCGTCTACACCCTCGCCGATCCGCGCAGCGACATCATCAAGGAGATCGCGCGGGAGCTCTGCGCCGACGCCGCCGAGATGAATTTCTACAATATCTGCGAGCGCATCGAGCGCGTGATGGGCACGGAAAAGAAAATGTTTCCCAACCTCGATTGGTTCAGCGCTCCCGCCTACCACGTGATGGGCGTGCCGACCTCGATGTTCACCCCGCTCTTCGTCATGGCCCGCACCGCCGGCTGGTGCGCCCACGTCATCGAGCAACGCCATGATGGAAAAATCATCCGACCAAGCGCCAACTATACCGGCCCCGCCGAGCGGCCCTATGTGGCGATTGGGGAACGATAATCGTGCTCGTGCTCTTACTCCTGCTCGTGATCGATACGGGCAAACCGAGTAAGAGCACGATCAAGATCAAGAGCACGAATCAAACATGTCCGCCCCCATCTCCAACGTCCGCCCGCCGGCCGATCCACTGCTTGCCGAGCTCGCGGATTACGCGCTCAACTTCAACACGCCCAGCGACGAAGCCCTCGACACGGCCCGCTGGTGCCTCGCCGACACGCTCGCGTGCGGGATCATGGCACTCGCCTATCCCGCGTGCACAAAGCTCCTCGGCCCTCTCGTGCCCGGCACCACGATCGCGCACGGCGCGCGCGTCCCTGGCACGAGCTACGAGCTGGATCCCGTTCAGGCCGCCTTCAACATTGGCACGATCGTCCGGTGGCTCGACTTCAACGACACCTGGCTCGCCGCGGAATGGGGCCACCCGTCGGATAATCTCGGCGCGATTCTCGCCGTCACGGATTGGATCAGCCGGAACAAAGCCGCGGCACAACCGCTCGCTGCCTTCAACTCTCACCTCTCAGCTCTCGGCTCTCAACCCGCTCCCACGATGCGCGACCTCCTCGTCGCCATGGTGAAAGCCCACGAAATCCAGGGCATCCTCGCTCTCGCCAACTCCTTCAACCGCGTCGGTCTCGATCATGTGTTACTTGTGCGCATTGCCTCCACTGCCGTCGCAACCGCTCTCCTCGGCGGCACGCGCGAACAAATCATCACCGCGCTCTCGCACGCGTGGGTCGACGGTTCCGCGCTGCGCAC
>JANPIT010000394.1:0-5455 GCA_031425115.1 Opitutaceae bacterium
ATGCTACACCGCGAAAGCCGTCATCGCCTTTTGGCCGGCAAATTCCGTCGGCGACAGCATCGAGGTCTACGCCGACGAGGGCCGCAATCGGATCGTCGCGCAGCTGCATCATCTCCGGCAGCAACTCGAGAAGCCCGCGAACCAATTCAATCACTGCCTCGCCGACTATATTGCGCCGCGCGATTCCGGCCGGATCGACTACGTCGGCGGTTTCGCCGTCACCGCCGGACACGGCGTCGAGCAACTCGCGCTCGAATTCAAGGCCGCCAACGACGATTACTCCGCGATCATGGCACAGGCGCTTGGCGATCGCCTTGCCGAAGCGCTCGCTGAATTGATGCACAAACGGGTGCGCGATTTCTCCGGCTACGGTCGCACTGAAAATCTCACGATGCCCGAGATTATCCGCGAAAAATACCGCGGCGTCCGGCCGGCGCCGGGTTATCCGGCATGTCCGGATCACACGGAAAAACCGACACTCTTCTCGCTGCTCAACGCGACGGAAGCGACGGGCATCACGCTGACCGAAAGTTGCGCGATGAGTCCGGCGAGCAGCGTGAGCGGTTTCTATTTCAATCACCCGGACTCGAAGTATTTCGCCGTCGGCAAAATCGGCCGCGACCAGGTCGAAGACTACGCCGCCCGCAAAGGCATGCCCCTCGCAGACGCCGAACGGTGGCTGGGGCCGTATCTCGATTATCGACCCACCGAGTGAGCGTCAGAGTGCAGACCGCACGAGTGAACTGGCTCGGCAGATACGCCGCAGCCCGTCACTGCAACAATAACGTCAGCCCGAACGCCGGAGTCTCCTCGCGGGTCGGCAGCGCTTCGCGGATCAACTCCGCGGCCTTGGTGGCGGCGTGTTGCTCAGCCTGAATCTCGCGCAACGCCGTCACCTGCGCCGGTGCCAGGACCGTCTGCGCCTGGACAATCACATCCTCGGTCACCCGCCCGGTCGCGCGGTTGGTCGGCAACAGTGGGACTGCTTCCGGCACCCCGGCTCGCACCACCACCGTAAGCGCCGGCGCCGTCTCAGCGGTTGCGGCGGGCCCGGACGCGACCAGGATTCTCACCAGGGCTTCCGCTTGCACGGGAGTGAGCGGCGCGGCCGTGTAGCTCAAGCGCTGCTCCAGTTGCGCCTCCATCGCACGCTGCGCCACCGTGCGCTCGTAGTCCTGATAGATCGCGTAGCGCTCTGAACCGAGTGAACTGTGAATCGCGTCCTCCACCTGCCGTTGCGCGGTGCGCACGCTCGCGCTCAGCGCCTCGGGCGACAACGGACCGGACGGCATCGTCTCGCTCACGGTCACGACATCGAGCACCACGTTTTCCTTTTCCGCGAGCAGGTGCTTGAACGCGGTGAGCTGCTCCGCATCGAGATTGAGCTGGCGAAACAACCCGGCGAAACGCGCGTCGAGCATCGCCTGCCGCTGCCGTCCGAGCGCCTGCACGAAATCAGGGTTGTCCATCAGGCGTGTCAGGGCCTCACCCCGCCGTCCCCGTGCGCTGCCGGGTCGCACCTCGGGCGCCCCGCGTCCGCTAAACTCGTCCCCATCGGATAACAGGCGATTGGATACGATGTCCGCCGCGCGGCGCGCGGGGACCGCAATCCTACGCTGCGTTGCGCTATGAATGGTCACGGCAGAACTCGCCACCGCCGACGCGCGGGTTGACGCCGCGACCAGCTGCCGAATTTCCCGCTGCTGCCGCCACGCGAAAATCGCGAGGGCAGCGGACGACAGGGCGAGACCGAAAAGTGCGATGTCCTTGGAGCGCGACACGAGTGGGGCAAGGCGTTGCCTCGCGCGGAGTGTCGACCGCGACTTCGACGGAGCAAGGTCAAAACGTGTCACGTCTCCCCTCGATCGCGGGGCGACCGCCCCTCATCGCGCCGCCTCGAGAAACGGCCGTGAAAAAAGGAAAGGGCCGGCAGTTCGCCGGCCTTGCGACCAACGTCGCTTTTTCCGCGACGAAACGACGAGCATCCGCGACGAAGCACGGCCCGGAACTTTCATTTCCGATGTTGATGCCGCCCGGCAAGCGGGCGCCGCGCCCTAGGCGCGAAACTCGCGACGCGCACATAAAAAACTTCCCGGCGTCCCGCGCTCTCACTCCCCTTGCCCCAAAATTCGGCCCTCGAATGATGTGGGAAGTGAGCACGCGCATCGTGAACCCCTGCGCGAAACCCGCATCCGGATTGATCTTTTTTTAGCGCCGCATCCGGAGAACATGGCCCGGACGCAGGAGTCTGACTGCTCAACTCTGCCGCACCATGGTCACCTTCGCGACGTTACCTGCTTCATCCCTTGCCGCTCCCAGCGTTTCGAAACGATTCCTACGCATTCTTTACGCGGATGATCTACGCGAACTGCGCGACGTTGCCCGCATTTCGTTGAGTCGGGAGGGGCACGGCATCGAGTGTGTTGAGGATGGGCAACTCGCCGCGGCGCGCGTCGCGGCTGATGCTGGTTTCGACCTCGTGATCACCGACCATCACATGCCCAACATGAACGGACTGGAACTCGTCCTCCGGTTACGCGAATTGAAATTTCCCGGCAAGATCATGGTCTTCAGTTCCGAACTCAGTTCGGCGGTCGCCGCTGACTACACCCGTCTGAAAGTGGACCGGATACTCTACAAGCCCGTGTATCCGACCGCGCTGCGCCAGGTGTTGCACGAATTATTTCCCGCCACGCCGGCACCCGTGCCGGCGCGTTGATTCGACATCTCCGTTCTGGAGAATGGCTGGCGGGTGCGCCACTGTGCGACCACCATGCTGCATCTGACCAATGGAGATACGGTCACCTCCGCTCTACGTCGCACCGGCGTGCCCGGCACGGTGGTGGCCTGGCAGGATATTCTGCACGAGGGCCCGGTGCCCACGGGTCTGACCTTGGAAGGTTTGAGCGATGTGCGAGCGCGGTTTCTGGCCAACTGGGGCGCAGGCGCGTTTCCGAAAATTTCCGCCGCATTTGGCGCGCGCGATTCGGCGCTGAGATCAGCGCGGCGCGTCGTGCTCTGGTTCGAACACGATCTCTACGACCAACTGCAACTCCTGCAAATCCTCGCCACGCTCGCCGGTCAGCCCGGCACCAGCGCCGAACTGATTGCGATCGATGCCTTCCCCGAAGTGGTCCCATTTCACGGGCTCGGCCAATTGACGACGGCGCAATTGGCAACGCTCTGGCCTCAACGGCGACCCATCACGCCTGCACAGCGCACGCTCGGCGCGCGCGGCTGGAAAGCGTTCAGCGCATCCGATCCGGGCGCCGTGCGACGGTTTCTGGAAACGGATATCACCGCCCTGCCTCTGCTGCGCGGAGCCTTGGCACGATTGCTCGAGGAGCATCCGTCCCTGCCCACCGGATTGTCCCGCACCGAACGGCAAATCCTCACCGCCGTCTCGGCGGGCCACGTGCGCTTTGCCCAGGTGTTTCGCGCGAATCAGGAAATGGAAAGCGCGCCGTTCATGGGCGACACCCCATTTCAAAAACGCATCGACGGGCTCATCGGCGCGCGGACGCCGCTCCTCACGCGGGAACCTTACTCCCTCACGCCGGCGGGGCAGCGCGTGCTCGCCGGTGAAGTCGACGCCCGCCAGCTCAACGGCCTCGACCGCTGGATCGGCGGGGTGCGGTTGAAAGCCTAGTCGCTCCCGTGCGGCCTACGTCGCGGCTTTGATGTCACAACGCTAGCAACCATCCCAGCCACGTGGCGCCCACCTCACGCCCCGTGGCAGTTTTTATATTTCTTTCCACTGCCGCATGGGCAGGGATCGTTGCGCCCCACCTTGGGCGCCTCGCGCCGAATCGTGATCTTGGGCAAAACAATTTCCTGCTCGGCCTGAGGTTGGGCCATCGGCCCGCTACTCGTGACGGTCGTCGTGATTTGCGGCGGCGGCGGCTCGGCGGGCGCGGGCAGATCAGCCGGGCCAACCGCCTGCGCAGTGCGACTGAGGAGGGCGAGCATGTTCTCGAACGACTCGAGATTCGAAGCGCTGCGGAACAGGCCGGTGCAAATCTGCAGCCGCACATTGTTCATCAGCTCCTCGAAATACTTGTAGGCCTCGCCCTTGTATTCCACGAGCGGATCTTTCTGCCCATAGCTGCGGAGGCCGATCGAGCGGCGGAGCTCTTCCATCTCCGTGAGATGCTCCTGCCAGTGATGATCGATCGCATTGATGACGACGTAGCGCTCGAGCGAGCCGAGTTGCTCCGGAATCTCCACTGACTCTTTCACCGCATACGCCTGCCTCACGCGCTCTTGGAGCATCGCCACGACGGTATCGGCGTTACCCTTCATCTCGTCGACGCGAATGCTGATCGGGAAATGCGCGTTGAGCCAGCCGACGACCCCCTCGATCGCCGTCTGCGTCGGACCCGCCTTGTCGGCAAAGCCCGCGACTTCGAGCCGGTTGTGCAGCTCTTCTTCGATCTGCTCGAAAATGATATCCTTCGGTCGATCCGCGTGAATCGCGGCGTTGCGGATGCCGTAGACAACCTCGCGCTGCTGATTGAGCACGTCGTCGTATTGCAGCAGGCGTTTACGAATCGAATAGTTCTGCTGCTCGACCTTTTTCTGCGCGCTCTCGATCGAGCGATTCAGCCACGGATGCTCGAGCTCCTCGCCTTCCTGCATCGAGCCTTCCATCAGCTTCGACGCCAGGTTGCCCTGCAGGAACAACCGCATGAGGTCGTCTTCGAGCGAGAGGTAAAACTTCGTGAGGCCCGGGTCGCCTTGGCGCGAGCAACGTCCGCGCAACTGGCGGTCGATGCGGCGCGACTCATGGCGCTCGGTGCCGATGACGTAGAGACCGCCGAGATCGCGAACGCCCTCGCCCAATTTGATGTCGGTGCCGCGGCCCGCCATGTTGGTCGCGATCGTCACCGCGCCGCGCTGCCCCGCGCGCGCGACGATGTCGGCCTCCTGCTCGTGGAACTTCGCGTTCAACACGGTGTGAATCACGCCCGTGCGGCGCAGCATGCGCGAGAGCACTTCCGAGGATTCGACCGAGACGGTGCCCACGAGCACGGGCTGACCGCGCTTGTTGGCCGTTTCGATTTCACCCACGACCGCAGTGAACTTATCTCGGCGGGTCTTGAAAATGGAATCGTTCCGATCGACGCGGATGCACGGCCGGTTGGTCGGAATCACTTGGACCCCCAGCCGGTAGATGTCGTTGAACTCCGTCGCTTCCGTTTCCGCCGTGCCCGTCATGCCGGCGAGCTTTTCATACATGCGGAAGTAATTCTGGATCGTGATGGTCGCGTAAGTGCGCGTCTCGCGCTCGATGCTCACGTTTTCCTTCGCCTCCACCGCCTGGTGCAGGCCGTCCGACCAGCGGCGGCCGGGCATCACGCGACCGGTGTTCTCGTCGACGATCATCACCTTCCCGTCGGGCGTGACGACGTATTCGACGTCGCGTTCATAAAGTGAATACGCGCGCAGGAGCTGC
>JANPIT010000395.1:0-1782 GCA_031425115.1 Opitutaceae bacterium
CCCATGGGCTCGGCGTTGTAACTAAATCATTTCTGCCTGCACGGAAATTCCGACTGCGCTCCGCCCCACCTCAGCCGCAACCGTGCAGCCTTCCGAGGTGGGGCGTGCACGCCCTGCGCGGCCGTTGGACCCACGCCCTCACGACCGCGCGCGGAGCGCACGGCCCACCGTTGAGTTCCAAAAGCGTTTTCCCGTCCGCATGAAACATTCCGGTGACTGTCGGCGCCGATCGCTTGCTCCCCCGGCGCGTTTCCTGCAACGAGATCTCCTCACATGAGCGCTCCCGATCCGTTTCGCCGCACCAAGATCATCATCACCCTCGGGCCCGCGACCGAGAGCGAGGAGATGCTCGAGAAACTCATCCGCGCCGGGGCCGACGTCATCCGCCTCAACATGGCGCACGCCACCCACGATTGGACGCGCGGCGTCATCCGCCGCATCCGCCTGGTCAGCGAGCGCGTCGGTCGCGATGTCGCGATCATGATGGATATCAAGGGCCCGGAAATCCGCACCGGCGATGTCAGCGCGCCGATCGAGTTGAAGGTAGGCGAGATTTTCGACTTCACCGTCCGCCCCGGCATGAGCGCCGAGCGCGGCGGCGGCTCCGAGGAGATCCGCTCGGTCGACGTGAACTACCAAGACCTCGTCAACGACATCAAGGTCGGCGACACCGTGCTCGTCGACAACGGCCTGCTCCGCCTCGAGGTCCTGGAGAAAAACGATGCACGCATTCGTTGCCGCGTCCTGATCCCCGGCGAGTTGAAATCACGCCGTCACATCAACCTGCCGGGCGTGAAGGTGAATCTCCCGTCGTTCACCGAGAAGGATCGCGGCGACGCCACCGTTGGGCTCGAGGCCGGCATCGATTTTCTCGCGCTCTCGTTCGTGCGCGAGGCGAAGGACATCGAGCTGCTCCGCGCTTTCCTCGCGGAGAAGAAATCCCGCGTGAAGATCATCGCCAAGATCGAGGACCAGTCGGCGATCGATAATCTCAACGAGATCGTCCAGGCGTGCGACGCCTTGATGGTCGCGCGCGGAGACCTCGGCATCGAGTGCCCGTTCGAGGAGTTGCCCGTGATCCAGCGTCGCGCCGTGCGCGCCTGCCTCGCGCAAGGCCGACCCGTGATCGTCGCCACTCACATGCTCGAATCGATGATCTCGCAGCCCGTCCCGACGCGCGCGGAGATTACCGATGTTGCCAACGCCGTCTACGAGCTGGCCGACTGCGTGATGCTCTCCGGCGAGACCACGATCGGCAAATACCCTCTCGAGTGCGTGCACATGCTCGACGTCATTTCGCGCCGCATCGAACGCGAAGCCGACGACGAGTGGGAGGAGGCAGCCGTCTTCACCGGCGAGCGCATGAAGGTGCTCCACTCCGCCGTCGTGCTGGCGAACGAGCTCCCCAACTCGAAATTAATCACCTTCACCCGCCACGGCTTCATGGCCCAAGGCCTCGCACTGTTGCGCCCCGCTCGCTCGCCGATCCTCGCATTTACGCCCGCGCCAGAGGTGTTTCGCCAGCTCCGGTTACTGCGCGCGGTCGAACCGTATCTGATGACGCTCGACTCCGATCCCAACGAAACGATCGAGAACGCCATCGCCATGCTGCGTCGCGCCGGCCGCGTCGCTCCCGGCGACAAGATCGTCATCGCCACCGACATCGTCGCCCAGGACCGCCTGGTCGACAGCGTGCAGCTGCGGACCGTGCGGTAGGGGGGGGCGGCCCCCCCGCGCCCCGGGAACCCTGTTGCGGGACCGGGCGGGCGGGGGGCCGCGCCC
>JANPIT010000396.1:0-10415 GCA_031425115.1 Opitutaceae bacterium
CCACTACCGCTGGATCGACAAGCACAAGTTCGAGTGGCAACGCGCGCGTTGAGCGCGCGCCACGCTGCCCGCGCTACGTGGATGAAAACGCCGCCGTCCGGGCCTTCGCGATCGGCAGGACGATCAACGCCGCGATCACGCACAGTGCGCCGGCGCCGATGAAAGCGTAGGTGTAGCTGCCAAATCCCGTCCGCACCGCGCCGGCGACAAACGCTGCGAACGCTGCGCCCACTTGGTGCGCCGCCACGATCCAGCCGAAGACGATGCTCGCCTTCTCGCGGCCAAAAACATCGCCCGTCAATTTCATCGTCGGCGGCACTGTCGCGATCCAATCAAGTCCGTAGAACACGGCAAAAATTCCCAGGCCCACGGACGGCCCAACCAAGGCCTGCGGTAAAAACAACAGCGACAACCCACGCAGCCCGTAGTAACCGAAAAGGAGATACCGGCAATTGAAGCGGTCGCTCAACCAGCCCGACGCGGTCGTGCCAACCAGGTCGAAAACTCCCATCATCATGAGGAGCGTGGCGGAATTGACCTCGGGAATCCCGCAATCGAACGCCGCCGCGATCAGGTGCGTGCCGATCAAGCCATTCGTGCTCGCGCCGCAGACGAAGAACGATCCCGCGAGCAGCCAGAAATCCCGCACGCGCATCGCCTCGAACAGCACGGCGACCGCGCGGTCCGCGGGATTTCCCATCGGTGGTGCGGCCGATTCGGATACGGCGGTCGCGGCGGTGCCCGATTCCCCGTAAGGCCGGAGCCCGACGTCGCCCGGCCCGTCCCGCATCAACCACCAAATCAGCGGCACCACCGCGGCGGCGGCGCCCGCCGTGATCCAGACGGCCCACCGCCAATCCGTCGTCGCCGCGCTCGCCAGCCCGCGCAGAAAGACGAGTTGCCCGGTGGCCGTGCTCGCCGTGAGCACGCCCATCACGAGCCCGCGCCGCTGGGTGAACCAGCGGTTGGCCACCGCGGCACCGAGCACCGTCGCCGCCATGCCGGAGCCCGCGCCGACGATCACGCCCCACAGCGCCACGAATTCCCAGTAACGCGTCGCAAACGACGACAGGCCGTAGCCCATGGCGAGCAGCGACAGCGCGGTCATCATCGAGCGCCGCAATCCAAAACGCTGATACAGGGCCGCGGCGAAGGGCCCCATCAAGCCATAGAGAAAAATGTTGATCGCGACGATCGAAGAGACCGTGGCGCGGCTCCATTGAAACTCGTTGCCGATGGGCAGAAGAATGACGCCGGGCGTGGCCCGTGCGCCCGCCGCCACGAGCAGCGTCACGAACGTCACGCCCGCCGCAATCCAAGCATAGTGGATAGGCGACGTGATCGGTGACGGCGGCGTGGCGGGCATGGGCTTGGACGCTGCCGATCGCAGCGTGGGCGGCAAGGCGCGGGCGGGCTGTGCCCGTATATTTCAGGCGCGCTGTTAGAGCGCCGGCGCGGTCGTCGCACGGTTCATGTTTGGACAGGATTAACAGGATTTACAGGAGTAGAAATCTGCCGATCGACTGCCCGGGGGTTTTGATCGCGATGTGATCCTCGACGTAGGACCAATGATCCTGTGAATCCTGGTTCGAAATCCTGTCCATCCTGTCCCAAGAAAAGAACGGTCCGACCGCGGACCCGCATCGACATCAGAGCTCCTTAACGCACTTCGCTCATGATCCCGACGAGGTTGTCGTCCGGATCACGCACGAAACCAATCCACAGTTCGTGATCGGGCATCTTCGCGGTGAGGGCCGGCGTGCGCTCGTTTTTCACGCCACGCGCCACGATCGCGGCGTGGGCCGTCGTGATATCGTCGACCTTGAAATAGAGGATCGAATTTTTGCCCGGTTCACCGTGACCTTGCGGCGTGCTCAGCATAATGCGGACGCTGCCCGCCTGAAGGAATGCGAGGTTGGGTCCCGCACTGAAAAGAAATTTCAAGCCAAGCACGTCTCGATAAAAATCCGTGGCCTTGGCGACATCGCTAACGACAATCGCGATCTGACCGATTTCAGAAATTTCGGAGCTCATAGGTGGGGTGGGGCGGGTGAGGGTGTCCCAGCCTGGAAATCTTTCCCGCGCTGTCGAGCGCCCGCCCAGCTCACGCTCACTGCACCCAGCTCCAGAGAAAATCCAATGCACCCACCCCAAAAATCGCGATCGCGGTGAAGAACGCGATCGTGATCAACATCGCGACATACCCAGCGAGGATGAAGGCGCCGTCGCGTTCCAGCAGTCCGCCTGCGACGAGCATGATGCCCCATGCGGGCACGACGTTGCTGAAAGGAATCGGCAGCGGGAGGAGCAGCATCGTCGCGCAGACGACGATCGGCACAGCATGGAGCTGCAACAATCCTGCCTTGGCGGTGAGCCACAGCATCCGCGGCTTCAACAACCGCTCGAACCCAAGAATAATTTTCCGCGTGAGGGCGAAGACTTTGGCGAAAATTTTCGGCGGCAAACGCGTGTCGAGCAGCCGGGCCGGTAGCCACGGCTTCGCGCCCAGTGCCAGCCGCACGCCAATGATCATGATGATCAGCCCAAACGGGGTGGAGAGTCCCGGCAGCGGCACGGGCGTGCAGAAGGGGAGCGCTAGCAACATCACGAGCAGCACGTAGCCGCGCCCTTGGAGCAAGCCGAGCACTTCGCGCAGCGTGACGGTTTCCACTTCGAACTCGCGCAGCACCATCGCGAGCTCCTCGGACAGCTTGCGCGGGTTCGCGGGGTTGCCGGGCACGATGACGCTCACCCCCGGGGTTGCGGGCGTGGCGTGTTCAGGTGCCGCGTTTGTTGCCATAGAGTTCGATGTGCAGCCGGTGCGCATAACGGTAACCGCGCGCCTTGCAGAGTTCCCCCAGCCAGCCGGCGCGCGCCCGCATTTTGTCCAGCGAGGTCCCTTCCGGCATGAGCAGCACTTTGTGGCGCGGCACCTCCCGCTGCAGCGCTCCGAGCATGTGCTCGAGTTCGTCGATGTCCTCCGGGCGCGCGACCACGAATTTAAATTGATACGGATAACGGTCGATCCAGGCGCGCACCACGTCCGGCTGCCAGCGCGTCGCCTCGTGTTTTTTCCGCCAGGTGCCGTGGGCGATGGCATCGGGCGCGGAATTGAGCAGCTTCGGCGACAATGAGGCCAAGTCGCACGCCACGCCGTCGGGGGCGATCGTCGCAGCCGTTTCGATCGTGATGTGCCGGCCCGTTTTTTTGATCTCGGCCGCGAGATCGCGCAGTTCCTTCGCGATCATCGGCTCGCCGCCGGTGAGCACAACATGCCGCGCAGCCGGGTGCGCCTCGACGGCCGCGAGCACTTGGGCGACGCTCCGCTGCTCACCCTCGGGATTCCACGACGCGTAAGGGGTGTCGCACCACGCGCACCGCAGATTGCATCCACTCGTGCGCACAAAAACCGACGGCACGCCCGTCAACTCACCCTCGCCCTGAATGGAATAAAATATCTCAGAGATCAGCATGAAAAAATTAAACCGCAGATAACGCGGATGAATTCAGAACCATCCGCGACATCGGTGTTATCCGCGGTCAAACGGATTGTGGTTTGGCCGGGAGTGCTTCCGTCGACTCATACGCGGTCGGATCCGCCAGCCCAGCCTGCGCAAACGCCTCACGCCGCTCCACACAGGTGCCGCATTTGCCGCAATGGAGCGCGCCGCCTTTGTAGCAGGACCACGTCCGCGAAAAATCCACCCCGCGCCGCGCGCCCTCGGCCGCGATCCGGCTTTTCGTCAGCGCGATAAACGGTCGCAGCAGCTGCACGTGCGCATACGTGCCGAGCCGCATTGCGTCGCCCATCGCCCGCATGAAGTCCTCCCGGCAATCCGGATAGATCGCATGATCGCCGCCGTGCGCGGCGATCACCAGCCCCTCCGCTCCGACGCTTTCGGCAAACCCGCACGCGATCGAAAGCAGGATCGCGTTCCGAAACGGCACGACCGTTTGCTTCATGTTCGCCGCTTCGTAGTGGCCCTCGGGAATCTCGCCGCCACTCTTGAGCAGATCCGAGGTGAACAGCCGGATGACGAAGTCCAGCGCGATCACCTCGTGCCGCACGCCGATCGCCTGCGCGTGCTCCGCCGCGAATGGCAGCTCACGGTGGTTGTGTTTTGCCCCGTAGTCGAAACTCACCACTGCCGTGACCACATGCTCCCGCCGCGCCCAGTGGAGCGCGGTGACCGAATCCATCCCGCCGGAGCAGAGCACGACAACGTTCATTCCAGCCATAGCCGCAAGAACGCACAAAAAGCGCAAAAAAGAAACGTCGCGGGTTCTGCTTCGCCGTTTTCGCTCTCCGGTTTGGCTTCTTGCGCCTTCTGCGCATTTTTGCGGCCATTCCCCATGGTGATCCTGCACGATCCGCGCTGCGCTGACTACGGTTCCTCGATGCGACCCGAGCAGCCCGCGCGTGTGCTCCGTTCGGTGCAGCACCTGCGCGCGGCCCATCCCGATTGGACGTGGCGGGCGCCGGCCGCGGAGAGCGCATCGGACGAATTGCTCCTGCTCGCTCATACGCCCGCGCACCTGAAGCGCCTGCGGCAAGAGCGCGATTTCGACGCCGACACGCCGTTCTTCCCTGGAATTGGCGATCACGCGCGACGCGCGGTGGCAGCCGCCGTGGAAGCCGCGCGCCACGCATTGAACAGCCGCGACCGCGAGCCGGTGTTTTCCTTGATGCGCCCTCCGGGGCACCACGCCACGACCACCCAGGCGATGGGATTTTGCTATCTCAACCAGATCGCAATCGCCGCGCTCGCCGCCCAGCGCAATTTCGTGCCGTCCGCCGCTCCCGCGCGCAAAGTGGCGGTGTGGGACTTCGATGCGCACCACGGGAATGGCACCGAGGCGATCCTCCAGGGCCAGTCGCAGGTCTTGTTTGCCTCGGTGCACCAATATCCTGGATACCCCGGCACGGGCACGCAGGATCATGGGCCGCACATTCGCAATTGGCCCGTCGCGCCGCACACCCCGCGCGTCGATCACATGGCGGCGTTGCGCGCCTCGCTTGATGCGGTGGTGTCGTTTGCGCCCGATCTCATTTTGGTTTCGGCCGGTTTCGACGCATATGCGCGCGATCCCATCACCTCGATGACGCTCGAGGCGGAGGATTTTGCCACGCTCGGTGGCTGGCTGCGCGGAACGGGTCGGCCGGCGGCGGCGCTGCTCGAAGGCGGCTATCACGCAGATTTGCCTTTGTTGATTGATGCATTCCTCACTGCGTGGAATAAATCCGCGTAGATCCGCCCGCATGATTTCGCGCTTCCTTCCTTCACGCCTCCGCCGTTTGCTCGGCGTGAAAGTGACGACGCGTCCACCCACCTATCAATTGCTGGATCAACCCGGTTCGCTGGGCCCGTTGCTCGCCGCGATCGCGAAAGTCGACGAGGTGGCCCTGGATACCGAGGCGGACAACATGTTTCACTACAAGACGCGGGTCTGCCTCCTGCAGTTCCTCGTCGATCGGGAGGTCTTCCTCGTCGATGTGCTCGCCCCCGGCTTGCAGCTCGCGCCGCTCTGGCAGGCGCTGGCCGCAAAACATCTGGTGATGCACGGCAGCGATTTCGACCTCCGGCTCTTGCACGACCTCTGCCGCTTTAGCCCGCAAAGTCTTTTCGACACCATGCTCGCTGCGCAATTGCTCGGCTTGCAGCGCATCGGGCTCGCCTCACTCCTCGAGCAACACTTCTCCGTTGCTCTCGATAAGGAAGGCCAGAAAGCCAACTGGTCCAAGCGCCCCATCACGCCGAAGTTGCTCAATTACGCGGCGCTCGATGTCTGGCACCTTCCCGCGCTGCGCGATATTCTTCGACGCGAGCTGAAGAAACGCGGTCGGCTCGAGTGGATGGAGCAGCAGTGTCGGGCGCAGATGGTGGCCGGCTCCGAGGGTTTCGCGCCCGCGACGGAAAACGACTGGCGCATCGGCCGGAGCGAGCGCCTGCGTGGCGCTGGCCTCTGCGTGTTGCACGCGGTGTGGCATTGGCGCGAAGCGCAGGCGCAACGACTCGACACCCCGCCTTTCAAAGTCTGCGGCAACGCGCTGATCCTCAAAATCGCCGAGGCGGCCGACGCGGGCGAAACCGAGCATGCGATCCTCAGCCAAGTGCATCTCGGCAAGCGTCACGAGCGCATCTTCCCCTCGCTTGCTGCCGCCGTGCGCGCCGGACTCGAACGCGATCCCTCGACGCTGCCTCGCCGGCCGGGCCGGGATCCCAATCACGTCTCCCTCACCCAGGCAGAAATCGAGTTTCAGGATCGCATCCGCGTGGACCGTGACCGCGTCGCCAAACACCTCGAGATCGAGCCCACGCTCATCGCCAACCGCTCGCAACTCTCTCAGATCGCCCGTCAGCCCAAGCAGCTCGGTGACGTCTTGCTGCCGTGGCAGGCGAATTTGCTTCGCCAGGAGCCAACGCTCAAAGAGGCGTCCTAAGCCAGCGCGGACGACGATCTCCGAGGAAAATCCACCTCGTTTGCGCCTCGATCCGCGAGCTTGCGAAACTTTTCCGCCCTGCCCAGCGTCCCTCCCCGCTGTCCCCATGAAAGCCACTTTCCCGCTAGCCGCCTTGCTTGCCCTGATCGCGTTCACGTCCGGTTGCGCCACGCGCACCACCTCAAGCGGCGGCAAGGAAACGACCGTCCTCGGCGGTGCTGTCACGGTTTCGAAGGATTCCTTCCAGCCTGTCACGCCTGCCACCATCAACGCCGATACCTCGAAGATCATTGGCAAGAGCGGCCCCTCCGGGAAAAAAGTCTCCGTTTTGTGGGGATTGATTACGCTCCACGATTACTGAGCCAGCTCGATTCCAAACATCGGTAAAAGCCTGCGCCGCGCTCCCTTGGACGCGGCGTTTTTGTTGCCCTCCCGCGTGCCGCGCCCTCAGCTTGAGCCATCACTCACCCCCGTGCCACCGCTGCCGCGGCGTCCCCCGCCGACGCCAATATCTCGCGCCACCTCGGTCGGATGGCCGCTGCGCAACCGACGACGGCAGCTCTCAAAATTCCGCGTGGGCGCTCGCGCAGCGGCGCGATAGACTACCTCACGCTCAACTTTGCCGAGCTCGATGCCGAAGTCGCAGCTTGGGCGCAGCAGCTCACTTCCTCCGGAGTCAAACGCGGCGATCGCACCTTGGTGATGGTCCGGCAGGGGCTGCCTTTGATTGCATCAGTTTTCGCCCTTTTTCGCCTCGGTGCCGTGCCCGTCGTCATTGATCCGGGCATGGGTTTGAAAAGTTTTCTCGCCTGCGTCGCGCGTTCCCAACCGCGCGCACTGGTCGGCATCCCGCTCGCGCAATTGATCAGCCGGGTCTGCCGCACTCCCTTTCGTTCCGTCCAAGTGCGCGTTTCAGCCGCGAGCGCTCTGACCGGGCGGGTGCGGCCGGCGGCGATCCGCAACCGGCAACCGCCGATCGCCCCTGCGGTCTCCGCGCCCACGGACCTCGCCGCCATTCTCTTCACGTCGGGTTCCACCGGCGCCCCGAAGGGCGTCTGCTACGAGCACGGAATGTTTGAGGCGCAGGTCCGCCTGATCCGCGAGACCTACGCGATCGAGCCCGGCGAGATCGATCTGCCGATGCTGCCCATCTTCGCGCTCTTCAACCCCGCGCTCGGGATGACGACGATTGTGCCCGAGCTTGATCCGCGGCGGCCCGCTCAATTCGACCCCGCGAAGATCGTCCAAGCCATCCAACAGGAACGCGTCACTAATTCCTTTGGCTCACCGACGCTGTGGCGACGCATCGGCGACCATTGCCGGGCGCAAAATGTCGCGCTGCCGACGCTCCGCCGCGTGTTGTGCGCCGGCGCCGCAGTGCCCGCTGCGCTCTGGCAAGCGTCGCGGGCATTTCTCCCGCACGGCCAGCTACACAGTCCCTACGGCGCAACCGAAGCGCTGCCCGTCGCCAGTATTTCCTCCGGCGACATCGACCCGGCCTCCGTGAGCGGCGCGTGTATCGGAAAACCCGTGCGCGAGATCGACGTGAAAGTGATCGCGATATCCGACGCGGCGATTGGCAGCATCGACGGTGCTCGTGAGATGCCTCCGGGCGAGATCGGTGAGATCATCGTGCGGGGGCCAGTCGTCACGAAAACCTACGACGCGCGCCCCGAGGCCACCGCCCTCGCCAAGATCGCCGATGGCTCCAGCCACTGGCATCGGATGGGCGACTGCGGCTATCTCGACGCCGCGGGCCGGCTCTGGTTTTGCGGCCGCAAAGCGGAGCGCGTCGAAACCATGCGCGGCACGCTGCACACCGAACCGTGCGAGCAGGTGTTTCGTCAGCATCCGCGCGCGCAGCGTTGCGCGCTCATCGGCCTCGGCGAACGCGGCCGACAGCGGCCCGCGATCGTGGTGGAGACGCGCGTGGCCGATTCCGCCGAGGCGCGCGCGCTCGCCCGCGAATTGCGAACACTCGGCCGGGAGCACGCGGCCACGGCGAACATCATGCTGTTCTATTTTCGCGAAAAATTTCCCGTCGATGTCCGCCACAATGCGAAGATCCACCGGCTCACGCTCGCGCAATGGGCGCTCACCGCGACGGGCATCGAGTCGGATCCGAAACGCTGATGTTTCGGAGTGACGAGTGACGCGTGACGCGTGACAAGTGGGGCCGGCGGTCTTGGCGCACTCAAGACATCGATCCGCTTCACCTTGTCCCTTGTCACTCCTTTCTCGTCCCTAGCCCGCGCCGCGCCGGCCCTCGTTACCGGCGGCACCGGCTTCCTCGGCCGGCGTCTCGTCGAGCGGCTGCTCGCCGAAGGTCGCGCGGTAGCGATCCTCGGTCGCACGCCCGCGCCCGAGCTTGAGCGTCGCGGCGTGCGGTTCATCCGCGCCTCGCTCGACGATGCGGCCGCGGTGACTGCGGCGTGCGCTGGGATCGAGACGGTTTTTCACGTCGCGGCGAAAGTGGGCGTTTGGGGCCGCTACGAGGATTTCTTCCGCACCAACGCGCTCGGGACGCGTGCAATCCTCGCGGGTTGTCGTGCGCACGGCGTGCGAAACCTTGTTTACACGAGCACGCCGAGCGTCGTTTACCACGGCGGTGACCTCGCCAACGCCAATGAGTCGCTCCCGCTCACGACGAATTGTCCCAGTCCGTATCCGTTGACGAAGGCGATCGCGGAGCGCGAGGTGCTCGCCTCCAATTCTCCCCTGCTGCGCACGATCGCGCTGCGCCCGCACTTGATCTGGGGTGTCGGCGACCCGCACCTCGTCCCGCGGGTCCTGGCCCGGGCTCGCGCGGGCCGACTCCGGATTGTCGGCACGGGTCGCAATCGGGTCGATATGGTCCACGTGTCCAACGCCGTCGACGCGCACCTGCTCGCCGAAGCTGCGTTGGCCCGCGGCAGCCCGCTGCCGGACGCGCGGCCCGCTGCGGGGCGGGCGTATTTCATCACCAATGGCGAGCCGGTGCTGCTCTGGGACTGGATCAACGATTTGTTGCGCGCGCTGGGGCAGCCGCCGGTGACGCGCCGGATTTCCCTGCGCGCCGCGTCTGCCCTGGGCGCGTTGTGCGAATTCGTGTGGAGCGTGCTGCCGCTCTACGACGAGCCGCCGATGACCCGTTTCATTGCCGCTGAACTTGCCAAGGATCACTGGTTCGATCTCGACGCCGCCCGGCGCGATCTCGGCTATGCGCCGCGCGTTACGATGGCGCAGGGCACCGCGGAGCTGATTCAAGAACTCTCGCAAAATCGCAAAGGCGCCAAATGACGGAGCTTTCCTGGCGGCGTTGCGGCTTTGCGAGCGCGGGTTAGGCTTTCGTCCGCTGCCGCACGGCTTCGAACAACGTGATGATTGTCGCCATCGCGACGTTGAGCGAGTCGGCCTGGCCCGCCATCGGTATCCGCACGGGCACGTCACAGTTTTCGAGCCAGAATGAGCTGAGCCCATACTGCTCGCTGCCCATCACCACCGCGAGGGGTCCGCGTAGATCAACGTCCGAGTAGATTTTATCCGCCGCCGGGGTGGTCGCGATCGTGCGCACGCCTTTTTCGCGCAGCCACGCTTGCACGGCGACACTCTCCGCTACCACGAGTGGCACCGAGAACAGGACGCCGGTCGAAGCCCGAACGACATTCGGGTTAAAAATATCCGTGACGGGATCGCACACAATGACCGCTTCACAGCCCGCAGCGTCGGCGCTCCGGAGGATCGTGCCGAGGTTGCCGGGTTTTTCGATCGCCTCCACCACGAGCAGAAAGGGGATGGGTGAGAGTGACAGGTCGGCGAGGCGGCGCTGCCACTGGGGCGCGACGGCGAGCAGGCCGTCAGGCCTTTCCCGATACGCCACCTTGGCGAAGGCATCTTTCGAGAGCTCGAAAAGCTGCGCGCCCGCGGCCTCGGCCTGTGCGAGCAATGCGGGCTCGTTTTCGCCGAGAAACCATTCGGGCGAGAAATACACTTC
>JANPIT010000397.1:0-5520 GCA_031425115.1 Opitutaceae bacterium
GTGGAAACTGCGGAGCAAGCCCGGAGCGGAGCGTTTCGGTCATCGCGCGACTAAACTGGTGCCCCCGTCCGGACTTGAACCGGAATCCACGGTTTAGGAAACCGCTGCTCTATCCAGTTGAGCTACGGGGACTTTTTCTATGCGGGAAACCCGGGGCTAATTGATACGCTTCCGCCGGGAAGCGAGCTGCGTGGTAGAATCCAAGCTCACCCCCGCGGCGTCAACGGCGGGAATCCGGGCGCGTGATTTCGATTTACTCCGCGCACACCGGCCGCCCGCCCCCTTTCTCTCATTCGGAATACCGCAGCCGCGACACGAGGGATCGGGTAGCCGGGGGAGGTTGCCCTCCCCCAGCTCCCACACCACCGGACATACGGTTCACGTATCCGGCGGTTCCGAGTGAGGTGTTGATTGCAGCCGACCTCGCGGTCGGTTGCTCGCTGGAGTGACTTTCCTTCGATGCCGAGCTTGCCACACCCGCGCCACTACTTCCGACATTCCGGCCGGTTCCCGTGGGACGGGCGAATCGCGGGTTGGCGACTCCTTCTGTGGCACCACTCGGATTCATGAAGGCGGTTTCCACCATCCTCATTCGGTTCGGTCCTTCATTCTGGCGGAGACCAGAACTACTACGACCTCGGCTGACTTCTCCGCACACATCCCGCGGCCTTGCGACCGCGGTAGCCATTGCGGCATGCTCGGAGATCTCCCCGGGTAATGCGCACCTGCTTTCGCGCTTATGCCTGCCGCATCTACGCTCGCACCTTCCGGACAGAATTTGGACTTTGGAGATAGTGGCCTCCTCATCCGGTGCGTTCGCCTCATATGCGATTCCTGTTTGTCAGGCCAGCGCTTTGCCTTGGGCTTCCTTCCCACGGTCGCCTCGCGACGCCGCAGTTGCCCTTCGGCTAACCCTTCCCCCTGCCGGGCGGGTAACAGACTTTCATGTCGAGTTATCTTCATGAGCACTGTCCAGCAGGTGCGCCCTGCCGGGCGCACCACAAAAAAGGCCGGAGGTTCGCTCCGGCCTAGAAAATCGTTTTCGCTCTCTGTTATTGCGCCAACAGCATGTTCCGGGAGTGCTTCAACGTGCGGGTAACCGCGCGCTGGTGCTTCGCCGAAAGGCCGGTGTATTTACGGGGAAGTATCTTGCCCGTATCCGTGATGAACTTGCTCATCGCCTGAGGCGTGGTGAACGGAATTTCCGCGGGCGTGGGAGTCTGCTGCTTTTGTTCGGGAATGCTCATGGCTCGAAAGGGAGGGGAGACGGTGGAGTCGGCGTAACGATTGTCAACTGGTATAACGCTCCCGTAGCCGAGCTGGGCTTCCCCACTGCACCCGCGCGCCAGGTCATACAGGAGAAATCATGGAGGGTTGTCGTCACCCTCTCGTCCCGTGCCGCCATTAGCCGGCAAATGGTGCGGGAAAAAGAAATAGTAGTTCATCAGCCACCAACTGCGGGAAGATCGGTAGAAAAGCGCGGGAAACAGCACCGCACCGACGCAGGCCAGAGCAACCGCGGTGGTCACCCCGATCACCTTGATGTAGGCGAGCAGCATGACGGGCACGAGGAAGCCGACAATTGTCACCCCGTAATTGAGGGACATTGATCCCAGGAAGAATCCCTCATCGTTATCCCGCTCGAAACGAAATCCGCAAGCGGGGCAGAGCTTGTTGATTTGGAACAAGGTCCCCGGCTTGAACAGCGTGGGTGACCCGCAATTGGGGCAGCAATGCGTGAATCCCCGCCGGACAATCTGTAGCCGCGTAACATTCATAAAAAAAGGCGCTGCACTCGACCGAGTGCAGCGCCTACGAAAACAGCAATCGATCTTGATTACGAGCCGAGCTGGTAGCGCACAAACCGACGCACTTGGATATTCTCGCCGATCTTCGCGATCTGGTCGGTGAGCAATTCCTTGATCGTCTTCTCGGGCGTCTTCACAAACGGCTGATCGATCAGACACACCGTGGAGTAGTGCTTGTCGAGTTTACCCTCGATGATCTTCTGCACGGCGGCGGGCGGCTTGCCCTCCACCTGCGCGGCCGCGATTTCCCGCTCTTTGGCGAGTTCCGACTCCGGCACTTCTTCACGCGAAACGTAAAGCGGAGCCGCCGCGGCAATCTGCAGGCAAAGGTCTTTCACGAAAGCACGGAAGCCATCGTTGCGGGCCACAAAATCGGTCTCGCAATTGACCTCGATCAGCACGCCGACTTTACCGCCGACGTGAATATAGCTTTCGATCACACCTTCTTTGGTGGCGCGGCTCGAAAGCTTATCGAGCTTCGAACCCAGCTTCTTGCGCAGGAGCGTGATCGCGTCCTCGATGTTACCCTTGGATTCATCCAAGGCTTTTTTGCAATCAAGCAGACCCGCGCCGGTTTTCGCGCGCAGATCGCTGACCATTTGAGCGGTGACAGGAGTGCTCATTAAGTGTGTTTAAAATTAGGATACGATTACTCGGCCTTGACGGCGGGGCGCTTGGCGCGCAGCGGCTTCTTCTTGGCGAGGGCAGCCGCGCCTTCCACTTCACCTTCCACGACGGCGGCGACATCCGCGGGCAGATCAACCTTGGCCAGGACATCCTCGTCTGCGCCGGCCGCCGGAGCAACGGCCACGTCTTCGACGCCAGCGGTGGTGGCCTTGAGATCGGCCTGGCCCCGCTGCGCCCGACGCGTGTCGCGCAGCCCGAGTCCGCTCTGGATGGCAGCGGTCACGGCTTCCACGATGATGCGGATCGACTTCACGGCGTCGTCATTGCCCGGGATGGGATGGGAGACCGTCGTCGGATCGGAATTTGTATCAACAATACCAACACACGGGATGCCCGCGCGCGCGCCCTCGGCCACGGCAATCTTATGGTGATTGACGTCGACCACAAACATGGCGGAGGGAAGTCCACCCATGTCGGAGATGCCCGCGAAATTCTTCTGCATGCGGGTCATCTCGCGCTTGATCGCGGACTCTTCCTTACGCGGCAGCTTGGACATCTCGCCGGATGTCTCCATCGCCTGGTATTTCTTGAACTTGGCGACGGACTTTTTGACCGTCTCGTAATTGGTGAGCGTCCCGCCCAGCCAGCGATCGACGCACATCGGCATGTTCACCGAGGTGGCCGCTTCGCGGACGATGTCTTTAGCCTGGCGCTTGGTGCCGACAAAGAGAACGTTGCCGCCGTTGGCGACGGTGTCCTCGAGAAACTGGCACGCCTTCGTGAGGGCCTCGTGGGTTTTCCCGAGATCGATGATCGTCACACCTTGACGATGGTCGAAAATAAAGGGCTTGGAACGCGGGTTCCAACGCTTGGTTTGATGGCCGAAGTGCACGCCTGCGTCGAGCAGGTCCTTGGGAGTTACGCTGATGCTCATATGATCTAATGTATCTGGCGACACACAGGTCGGCCAATGGGCCGCCTTGCGATCGATCGATGTGGGTTGGTTATTGTTTGATGATGCTATCTGACCGACAGCCGGCCAACACACCGCTTGAGCGTGGCACTGGCAAGAGCGAACTCGTCGCGAAGTTACCGGGAACGGAGAAAGGCGTTGACAGAGCCTACGGGGGTGAGGACTTTGCTCCTCCACTTTGTTGCAGGGTGGAGCAGCCTGGTAGCTCGTCAGGCTCATAACCTGAAGGTCGCTGGTTCAAATCCAGCCCCTGCACCCAATTTGAAACCCTCGGAAACACTTCCGAGGGTTTCTTATTTAATAACTTACGAGAGTCGCCGATTCCGAAATTTGCTGATGTGACTTCGGGCAACTTTGAGCACTTTCCTGAAACATAAGCCCAAGTTCAGGACTAAGTTTTCGAGGGCTGTCCCCTGCCCAAAGCGGAAGCTCTGCGGGGGATTCTCCCTCCGCATCCTTCGCTCCCAACGACGGACTCCCTGCTGGCGATCCACGCGTCCCGGCCCGTAGTTTACACCGTAGTTTCTTCTTCTGAAAACATGCCTCGCGACGAACTACCGAAATAGAAAGCCCGACCACCCAGTTCAGGATGGTAGGGCTCAAGAAGAAGGTGCCCTTTTTACGTTTCCCCGCTGTTACGCCGCCGACATTTCCTGTCTCCCAGCGTTTGCGGTGGCCTCTACTCCAGCTTCACCACGAGCAAGTGCGGCGATCTCGCGATAAGGGTAACGCCACGTGCCGGGTAGGATTTCCACGGGATGGAGCGCTGAATCCTTCGTCATCCGCCAGATCGTTATCACTGTCGTTGCCGCAGAGTTGAACGGCGACGCTTTCGAGCGAATGCCCCAATAAATTGGCCCACCATCGCAAGACTTGGTTGCAAGGCCAGGAGCGTGGCGAGGTAACGCATCAGGATGTCGATGAGGTTGACACTCTTTGCTCCGCGTAAGCGCTGAGGAGCGCCTCGTTGTTCCGGCGAGGCACCCGTTTCGGATGCGGCGCGACTGGCAACTCTCTACTCGTTTCTGCCGGCCGATACGTCTTTCGCGCTCACCGACGATAATTTGGTGATTGCACGTCCCGATCCCCCAAAGAAACGGACGGAGGAGGCGACCGAACTTTTCGACCGCGCGTCGAAACGCGCGCGCGAAGGCGATCACGACAAAGCCATCCAGCAATACGACCGCGGCCTCGCAATCGACCCGCTCCACGTCATCGGCCGGCGGGACTTGGCGATGTCGCGGATGGCGAAGCGCGACACGACTGGTGCTGACACCGAACTCCGCCGGGTATTGCTCCTCGCACCGGCGGATTCGTGGGCATGGGTCATCCTGGGTAATCTCAATTTCCGGCACAACTTCGCTTTGGCCGAGCGCTACTTTCGCCGCGCCGTCGAACTCTCTCCGCAAGATGCCTACGCTTGGAATGGCATGGGCGTGATGTATTCCGAGAAACGCGATTTTCCTCAGGCGATCAGTGCGTTTGAAAGCGCGCTCAACGCTAATCCACGCTCGTTGGGGCGCTGATTAGCCCACCAAAGTCATGAACACATCCGTGCTCGTTTCGCCCGCTCACGCCTTCAAGGCGCTTTCTTCCGATGACCTCCGCCGCTGCGCCCCGTCGGTTTTCGCCGACCACGCCCGGCCCGGCGTTTCTTCCCGCTACACGTTCGTTTCCACGGCGCAGGTCGTTGCCCTGCTCAGTGCCGAAGGCTGGGAGCCCGTCAAAGCCTCCGAGCAACGCGTGCGGTTGGAGTCGCGCGTCGGTTTCCAGATGCACGAAATTCGTTTCACGCGTCGCGCCGACCTTGAGGCGGGATCGTTCGACGTGGGGACGATGCGCTGCAGCAGCGCGACCGCGTGCTGCAACGCTATATCAAACCCGATTTGGTCATTATCGACGACATGGGGCTGCGCGCTCTGCCCAAGCACGCCGGCGAGTATCTCCTCGAGGTCATCATGCGCCGCTACGAAACGCGCTCCACCATCATGACGAGCAACCGGCCGCTCGAAGACTGGGGCAAACTTCTCCAGGACGTGCCGACCGCCGGCGCCGTCCTCGACCGCTTCCTTCATCACGCCGCCGTCATCGCCATCACCGGCGAAAGCTACC
>JANPIT010000398.1:0-2111 GCA_031425115.1 Opitutaceae bacterium
GAGGTGGAGCGCGTTGTCCCCAACGCGCTTGGGCTACGGCGTGAATTCTAAAAGCGCGTTAGGGACAACGCGCTCCACCTTCCGATCTATGACTGCCTTGTTGAAAGTGTTGTGGTGCACCATCGCGTTCGCACTGCCGTCCTTCGCGCAGCAACCCGCGGCGGCTAAGAAACTCGGGATCGGGCTCTACGGCTCCAACGGCCATCAGGTCACGCCGGCGAAACTCGCCAAACACGGCCAAGCGCAACTGGTCGCCGTGGCCGGGCTTCGGGAAAACGTGACGGCGGCGCTGCCCGCCGACGTAAAGCGCCACGCTTCGCTCGACGAACTCTTGGCTAATCCCGCCGTGCAACTCGTGTCGCTTTGCTCTCCTCGCCGCGCCGACCAAGCGCGCGATGCGATCCGGTGCCTCGAGGCGGGCAAGCATGTCTACGCAGAGAAGCCCGCAGCGCTCACGGAGAAGGAGCTCGACCAAATCCTCGCGGTGGCGAAGCGGACGGGAAAACAGTTTCACGAGATGGCCGGAACGGTGTTCGCGCCGGACTACGCCCCGATGCGCAAATTGGTGCGTGAGGGTGCGATCGGCGAGGTGGTGCAGATCGTGGTGCAGAAATCGTATCGTTACGGGCAGTCGCGCCCTCAGGACGAGGCGCTCGACGGTGGCCAATTTTTGCAGGCCGGCATTCATGCCGTGCGCATGGTCGAGCATGTTGGCGGCGTGCGCATCAAATCCATCACGGGCTGGGAAACCCAATTCGGCAGTCGGCAGGAAGGGCAGGGCAGGACCGCCAGCGCCGCCCACATCGTGCTCGAAAACGGCGGGATCGCTTCGATCACCATGAACTATCTCAACCCGGGGCACCCGAAGTTGCCGCATGGCTACGAAACGCTGCGGGTGTTTGGCACGAAGGGCATGATCGAGTCGGTGGATGGCGGGGCTCGGACGCGGCTCGTGACGGCCACGGAGTTGATCGAGCCGCTCGATCGCACCGGCAGCGGGGCGGGGGATTATTTCGATTTCGTGGTGGCTCATCTCACCAGCGGCACGGCGATGCCGCTGACGCTCGAGGAGGAGCTGCATCCCTTGCGCGTGCTGTTGCGCGCGAAAGAAGAGATTCGGCAACGGCCACGCCCGTGATCCCGGTCAGGTTCTTTTCCACCCCATGAACCCCGAACCTCTGCCCGCGGCCGTGCCGGGGGCTGCTGCTCGCTCGATTCCGATTGTTCCCGCCGAGTCGCGTCTGGCGTCGATGGACGCCTACCGCGGACTCGTGATGTTTTTGATGATGGCGGAGGTATTGCGGTTGTCGCGGGTCGCACGCGCGCTCCCGGAAAGTGTATTCTGGAAATTTGTCGGAGAGCAGCAGAGTCACGTAGAATGGATTGGCTGCTCGCTCCACGACCTCATCCAGCCGTCGTTTTCATTTCTCGTCGGCGTGGCGCTGCCCTTTTCAATCGCGGCCCGCGTGGCGCGCGGCCAGTCGCGCGCCGCGATGACGTGGCACGCCGTGTGGCGCGCGTTGCTGCTCATTCTGCTCGGTGTTTTCCTCCGCTCCACGGGGCAGAACACCACGGCGACAAATTGGACGTTCGAGGACACGCTCTCGCAAATCGGTCTCGGCTACGCATTTCTTTTTGTGCTCGGGTTTCGTCCGCGGCGCGACCAGTGGATCGCATTCACCGTGATCCTCGTCGGCTACTGGGCGTGGTTTGCGCGTTATCCGCTGCCGTCACCGGATTTTGACTACGCGAAAGTCGGCGTGCCGAAGGCGTGGCTGGAGACCCATGGCCTTTCCGGCTTCGCGGCGCACTGGCAGAAAAACAGCAATCCCGCCTGGGCGTTTGATTCGTGGTTCATGAACCTGTTTCCGCGCGAGCGACCGTTTATCTCCAACCGCGGCGGCTACTCAACGCTGAGTTTCATCCCGACGCTCGGCACCATGATCCTCGGTTTGTTAGCGGGCGGTGTGATGCGGAGTTCGCGCGATGCCGCCGCGAAGATTCGCTGGCTGGTGGTGGCCGGCGTGGTGGGTCTCGCGGCGGGGTGGGCGCTCGGGGCGTTGGGCGTGGTGCCAGTGGTGAAACGAATCTGGACACCAAGCTGGGTGCTC
>JANPIT010000399.1:0-9018 GCA_031425115.1 Opitutaceae bacterium
CCTGCAGGTGATTGATCGCCGCGCGGCAAAGGTCGTTGAAATTGTGCGGCAGAATCTTGGTCGACAGACCGACCGCGATGCCCTCGGCGCCGTCGAGCAGCACGACCGGAAACTTGGCCGGCAGCGTGACCGGCTCGCGCGCGCGACCGTCGTAGCTCAGCTGCCACGTCGTGGTCTTCGGGTTGAAGAGCACGTCCTTCGCAAAATTCGTCAGGCGCGCCTCGATGTAACGGGGCGCCGCCGCTTCGTCGCCCGTGAGCGTGTTGCCAAAGTTGCCCTGCGGCTCGATCAGGAACGCGCGCTGGCCGATGCCGACGAGCGCCGCGCCAATCGATGCGTCGCCGTGCGGGTGGAGCGACATCGTGCGACCGACGATGTTGGCCACCTTGTGAAAACGCCCGTCGTCCATGTCCCACAACGTGTGGAGGATTCGCCGCTGGACCGGCTTCAGTCCGTCGTCGATATGCGGGACAGCGCGGTCGAGAATGACGTAGCTCGCGTATTCAAGAAACCAATTCCGATAGCTCTTCGCCAGCGGTGAGTCCTCAGTCTGCACCGTGTCCCCACCGCGGCGCTTCGGCGGCGGCGGTGGCACCACGACCGCGGCAAGTTCCCCCGCTACTGGCGCCGCGGCACCCTCGCCGCGGGGCTCTCCGACCGGCGCCTCCGGCCCCGCGTCGCCGGTCGATCCAATCGACGCCTCCGGGCCGCCGGTTAGCGGCAGCTCAGATTGTTCGTTTTCCTTTTTCGGGCTCTTCTTCTTGGGCATTCGGCGAAGGGAATTGGCTTAAAAGATGCACCCTGTCACGCGCGGCGCGGGCGCGTCAAGGGATGCGTTGGTCACGTATCCGTCCGCCGTCGCCCGCGAGCCGAGCACGCTCGTTCGCGGCCCGGTCTGCCTCGCCCTACCTCCGCAGCACTTCGATCGCCTTCTCCAAATCCGGATCCCGGCCCGCCCGCACGTCAGCGAGCGCACGCGTCACGACGATGTCTGGCTCGACGCCATTCGCTTCGATGCGCCGCCCCTGGGGCGCGACATAATCCTCCCGGCTAAGCTGGAGCTCACCTCCGCCCGGCAATCGGTAGAACCAACTCGCCAACACGGCTCCCGCCGTTCGCCGGCCTATGACGGTGGCGCGTCCATGATCCTGCAATACGGCGGAAAAAATCTCCGCCGCACTGCCCGTGGCGCCATCGACCAGGATCGCGACCTTGCCGCGATAATTCGCCGAGCCGATCTGCCAGGAGTTTTTCACGCTGCGCACGCCACCGCGGCTGATGAACGTGCCGCAGTCCACCGCGCGGTCGAAAAATTCGCCGACTGTAATTCCCAGCGAAAATGTCTCACCGCCGGGATTTCGCCGCAGATCGATGACCACGCCAGGCGCGGCCGCGTGTTTCTTCAGTTCGCGGCTCAACCAGCGTCGGTCCCGTCCGTCGAACTCATCGAAGCGCAGGTAAACGAATCCGTCTGCCAGCTCGCGCGCGACCTGACGCGGGCCAATCGAGAGCTGCTTCGCCGCGGGCGCCAGCCGCACCGCCTCATCCTTGTTGTCCAAGAAATCCCAGGGCGCTGCTTCGCCCTCCTTCGGCCGGAAATCCAAGCGCTCACCCAGCGGCTCTCCGTTCCGTGCCACCACGATCCAGCCGAGCTTCACGCCCACTTCCTCGGCCGGGCTGCCGGGCAGCACTTCGTTGACGACCCATCTTCCCTCGAGGCGAATCATGTTGAAGCCGGTGCGCGCCCTTAGTTGCGTGCGCCGTTCCTTCACTTGCGTCGGCGTGAGCGCGTGCGTGTGGCTGTCGTTGAGGGGTGCGACCATCGCGTTCAACACCGCGTAAAGCGCGGTGTCGTCCTGCGCCGCCGCGGCGCGCGGAGCAAAGGTCGCCGCCGCAGCCTTCCAGTCCACGCCCTGAAATTTCGGATCGTAATGCTTTCGATTCACCAGATCCCACACGGCGTTGAACGTGCTCAGGTTGTGCTGCACGCGCGGCTGAAACGCGGCCGGATACTGCTCCACCGCGACGCGCACTGGCGGCGCCGTCGCGCAGCCCGCGAGGAGCGCGAGGCTCAGACCCACCCACGCACTCCAGACCCGGCGGCGTATCTCGGAAATCAACACGCGCTCATCAATACGACCGAGCGCCGCGCGGAAAAGCCGGAAAATCGCGCGGCCTCGCCCTGGTCGTTTACCCTTTCGACTCACCCGCGGCTTTCGGCGCCGTTTCTGCCGCTCCTTCGCCCTCGCTCGATCGCGTGATAACGACCTGCAGTGGCTTCGTGGTCTCCAGGTGCACGTCGCGCTGCGGAAAAGCCATGACGATTTTTTCCTGCGCGAAGACCTCGGCGATCCGATGCCGCAACTCGTTCTCGGCGTCGCCCGGGGTCGCGATGCTGATCCAGAAATAAACTTCAAACACGAGCGCGCTGTCGCCGAAGTCGGCAAACTTCACCACGGGCACCGGCTCCGGCCGCACGCCTTCGACACTCGCCAAAATTCCGTGCAGCAGCTCCGCAACTTTGCGCGTCGGTGAATCGTAGGCGACCCCGACGCGGAGGTGCTTGCGCACGACGTCGTCCGACAGCGTCCAGTTGAGCACCGGCTGTTCGAGGAGCCGGCTGTTCGGCACGATGAGGTGCGTGTTGTCCAGCGTCCGCACCGTCGTGCTGCGCGCGCCGAGCTGTTCGACCGTCACCTGCCGGCCGTCGATCTCGATCACATCGCCCTGATTCACCGGCCGCTCGATCAGCAGAATGATGCCACTGATGAAATTGCTGATCAGATTCTGGCTGCCAAAGCCGATGCCGACCGCGAGCGCGCCGCTGACCACGGAAAACTGCGTGAACGAAATGTGGAAGAGATCGAACGCCACCACCAGCACCACGATAAAAAGCCCGTAGAACCACAGCGTCTGCCACGCCGCCCGCCGGCCGATGTCGATGTCCATCCGGCGAAACATCACGCGCGCCAACACCCGGCTCAGCCACCGCGACGCGTGATATCCGAGCATCACGAGCAGCAAGACACTGAGGATCGACTTTACCCGCACCGGCTGGTCCTTGACGGAAAAAACTTCGTAATTCCACGCCTCCGCGCCTGCGTCGCGCAGCCGCACCGTCGAGTCGCGCCACGAGAACAGGTTCACCCGCTGCCCGATCTCTTCCTTCAACCGGCCGCGCTCGAGTCCGAGCCGGTGGAGTTCCGCGACTTCGCGCTGGTTTAGATCAATCCAGGCCGCCAGTCGCTTCATGCGCTCGACGCCCCACACCGTCGCCTTCGCACCGGCCTCGGCACCGCTCGCCGCGGGCGTTTGCCAGTCCAGCATCTCGCGGCGACTCCGATGGAGTTCCGTTTCCTGGCGGCGTCGCTCCCGCGCGAGCTTGTCGATGGCGATCTGGTTTTGCTCCGCGAGTTCGCGCATTTCTTTCACCGGCATGCCACCCGACAACACCCGGTGTCGCAGCGCGGCCACCTCGGCCTGCTCCGCGAGTCGTTCGCGTTGCGCCGTCAACACACTCAGCGCCAGATTCGTCGACTGCCGGCTCGCGCGACGCGAGGCGAGTTCCTCTTCGATTTTCTCCACGGCGGCGCGCCGCTCGGTCGCGATGACGACCTCCGTCGCCACTTCCGCGTCTTCCCGCGCGGCCGCGATGGCGCTCTCGAGTTCGACGACGCGGCTCTCGTTTTTCAACCGCAACGCCGCGGCCCCGTCCGCGCCGAGCGAGAGGTTGGCGCGGAGCCACTCGAGGCGTGGCTGCAACAACAGCCGCTTGGGCTCGAGGAGAGATTGCTGAAACTTCAACGTCTTCAACGCCTGCTCGCGCAGCAACAACGTCGCCTGAGCCAGCCGGCTCTCGAGTTCCGCCAAGCGCAGGTTTCCCTGCGCCTTGGCGCCATCCGCCGCCGTCGTCGCGCGCACCGCGCGACGCTCGCGCTCCTTTTCCTCGAGCGTGTCGCGGGCCTCCTGCAACGTCGACTCGGCGTCGACGAGGTCGCGCTTGAGCGACACGCCCGCCTGAACCAGATAATCCCGCTCCGCGTAGAGCTGATCCAGCAGCGCGATATCGTAGGGCGGTTGCAGCGTCGCCTCGGGCGGACGGCGGTTGCGGGTGCGATCCTCCACCTCGGCCCCCTCTTTCGCGAGATCGGTCGCGTGCTGCCGGACCCGCTGCTGCTCGGCATAAATCGCATCAATGCGCTCCAACAACGCGGTCTCCTGCGTCAGCCAGCGGGCGGCATCCACCGAACTGCCGTCAGCCAGTTTGAGCACCTCGCCGCGCGTCCCCGTAATCTCTTTTTGCAGCGCTTCCCGTCGCGCCGCAATCGCCTCCGTGGTAAACTCGTCTTTCTTCGCCGCAGGGGCCGCTGCCGCCGCTTTTTCCGGCACGCCGGGCAACGAGAGCGGAACCGCGCCGAGACTAACCGTGGGCAGCAGGGCCGCCCCGACTGCGATCACCGCCGCAAATAGACGGAGTGGAGGACGGTGTGGCGTGACGATAAACATGGGTGAAAGTGCGGGCTACGGACGCCGGCGTCGATTGGGTAAACAAAAAAGGCCGTCGCGGGACGGCCTGGGTTTTGAGTCACGGCGCCGAGCGCCGTTACGTCTTCATGATTTTGGCGCCGGCCGGACGTTTCTTAACAGGGCCTTTGCCGCCGGGTGAAGTTGCGGCGCGTTTCTTGGCTGCCGTCATGCGGCCGCCTCTGCTTTTCTTTGCCATGGTATGAATCCTTTTGGTTGATACGACACTCTAGCTACGCCCGGAGGATGCCGCATCTCCGCCCGCTGTCGACTACCGTTAACGCTCACCTAGTCGCGGCCGCGGGCCGCGCACCGCGGGTCGGGTTGGGTCTAGCGGCCGAAGTGCGCGCGCAACCGCTCTACCACCGCCGCGGCGTCGCGCGCGCACGCGGCATATTCCGCCGGAGACGCGCATGTCCGCGATCACGCGCTGCCAGAACACCGCAGCCCACGCGGATTCGTCGCACCGGAAACGTCGGGCCAAGCCTTCGCTCCGACTCGCGCAACGCGTAACGCATCCCTCGTTTCGTCCCCAAAAGCACAACGGGCTCGCTGAGGTCCCATCAGTGCCCGCGAGACCCGTAATCGATCCATGCCCATGGCCGCTGAATCGCTGCGCCGTCGACCGCCCCAACCCCAATAACGCACAGTTATCCGCACATAATAGAAATCCTCTTAATCTTTCTCGGCAGAGATTTACCCATCAACCACCGCGCTATTTCGCACAGATACTTCCAGCAATCACACCTCCACCAAATCCTTCTCCATCTTCAGATTTCCAATAATGAAGTCCTGCCGCTCGGGCGTGTTCTTGCCCATGAAGAAACCGAGCAGTTCATCGCTGTTGTGCAGGTGCGCCAAGCTTACGGGTTCCAGCCGGATGTTCTCACCAATGAAGTCCTTGAACTCACCCGCGGATATTTCGCCAAGGCCTTTGAACCGCGTGATCTCGTGGCTCGCGCCGAGTTCGATGATCGCGGCCTGCTTCTCCTGCTCGTTGTAGCAATACATCGTCTTCTTCTTGTTCCGCACGCGAAAGAGCGGCGTCTCCAGGATGTAGAGGTGACCGTTGCGGATCAGGTCGGGGAAGAACTGCAGGAAAAAGGAAATCAACAGCAGCCGGATGTGCATGCCGTCCACGTCCGCATCCGTCGCGATCACGATCTTGTTGTAACGCAATCCGTCGAAGCCGTCCTCGATGTTCAGCGCCGACTGGAGCAGGTGAAATTCTTCGTTCTCGTAGATGACCTTTTTCGAGAGCCCGTAAGTATTCAGCGGCTTGCCCTTCAACGCGAAGACCGCCTGCGTCTGGACATCGCGCGTCGCGGTGAGTGAACCAGCAGCGGAATCTCCCTCGACGATGAAGAGCGTGCTCTCCTCCGCGCGCTCATTGCGATCGCCGAGGTGAAGCCGGCAGTCGCGCAGCTTCTTGTTATGCAGCGACGCTTTCTTGGCGCGCTCGCGCGCGAGGTTGCGGATGCCCGCGAGTTCCTTTCGCTCGGTTTCGTTCTGCTCGATCTTCCGCTTGATGGCCTCGGCCGTCTCCTTGTTTTTATGCAGGTAGACGTCGAGCGACTGCTGCATGAACTTGCCGACAAATTCCTTCAGCGTCGGGCCGTCGGGACCGATGGCGGCGGAGCCGAGCTTGGTCTTTGTCTGCGACTCGAACACTGGCTCCATCACCCGCACCGACACCGCCGCGTCGATCGACTGGCGGACGTCCGCCGCGTCGTAGTCCTTTTTGAAAAAATTGCGGATCGTATCCGTCAGGGCCTCACGGAACGCCGTGAGATGCGTGCCGCCCATCGTCGTGTGCTGCCCATTTACGAAGGACCAATACTCCTCGCCGTAATGGCTGCCGTGCGTGAACGCCACCTCGATGTCGTCGCCCTCGAGGTGGATAATCGGATACAGCGGCTCGCCGCTAAGATTCTTCTGCAGGAGATCGCGCAGGCCGTGCTCCGACTTGAACGACTTGCCGTTGAAGGTGAGCGTAAGCCCGCGGTTCAAAAACGCGTAGTTCCACAGCATGTCCTCGATGAACTCGGGACGGAACTTGAAGTCCTTGCCGAAGAGCTGCTCGTCCGGCGTGAACTCGACCAGCGTGCCGTTCCGCTCCTCGCTCTTCGCGATCTTGTGATCCTTCTTGAGCCGGCCCTTTTCGAACTCGACCAGTTTCGACTGTCCCTCGCGAAACGCCTGCGCTCGATACTCGATCGCGAGCGCGTTGACCGCTTTCTGGCCGACGCCATTCAGGCCGACGGATTTCTGGAAGGTCTGGCTGTCGTATTTCGCCCCGGTGTTGATGATCGAGACGCAGTCGATGAGTTTACCGAGCGGAATGCCGCGGCCGTAGTCGCGCACCTTGAGCGAACGCTCGTTGAGTTCGATCTCGATCTTCTTGCCGTGGCCCATCGCGAATTCGTCGATCGAGTTGTCGATCGTTTCCTTGAGGAGAACGTAAATGCCGTCTTCGGCATGGGTGCCGTTGCCGAGCCGCCCGATATACATGCCCGGCCGCAGCCGGATGTGTTCGAGCGAGGAGAGAGTTTTGATGCTGGCTTCCGTGTAAGCTTGGGCCATGGGCGCCAATGTCCCGGCGCGCGCGGACGTGACAAGGAAAATGGAAGGGACGAGCGGCCCGCTCGTCCGCGGACACGCAGGCTGCGCGTCCCTGCCGCTGAACTATCGCGACGCTTGCAGGTCCGACGAGGCAAGCAATACCCTCACAGCCGCTTACTGCCCTATGAAAAAAATCCTCGGCTTCTCCTTCCTCGCCGTGCTCGTGCTCGCCGTCGGCCTCTACATCACGCTGCAGTTCTTCCTCGGCTCCATCGTGAAAGCCGGCGTCAACAAATTTGGCCCCAGCATCACGCAGACACGCGTCGAACTGCAGGGCGCGCACATTTCGCCGCTCTCCGGCGCCGGCAGTCTCACCGGCATCGCCGTGGGCAATCCCCAGGGCTGGAGCCAGGCGGATGCGTTTCGCCTGGGAAAGGTGCACGTGAACATGGAGCCATTCTCCGTCTTTAAAGATCACATCGTGATCAACGAGCTCGTCATCGAGCAGCCCGAGTTCCTCTACGAGACCAAGATCATCGCGAGCAACATCGGCGACCTGCTGAAAAACATCGAGAAGTCGATCGGGGGCAAAGAAGCCGAAGCCAAAACGAAGGACGGCAAGCCGATCAAGATGGTCGTGAAGAAACTCGTTCTCAAAGACGGCAAGGTGACGCTCGGCGTCGGCGGTGCCGGCGGGATGATGGCGTTGCCGATGCCGGAAATTAACATGGTCGATATCGGCGTGGCGGAAGGTGGCATCACGCCCGCTCAGCTCGTGTTCGCGATCATGCGCAATGTGACGACGAGCATCGTCGCCGCCTCTACCGGCGCGTTGACCAAGCTCGGCGGCACGACGGGCGCCGCGAGCGCGGAAGGCGCGAAGCAAATTGGCGAAGCGATCAAGGGCATGTTCGGCGGCAAGAAGACGCCGGAACAACCGGCGCCAGCCGCCCCGCCTGCGAAGAAGTAGTTTAACTCCCGAGTCGGGCACTTTCCAAGGTAGCGACGCGACCTCCGGGCGCGCCGTGATCCGGCCTGCATGCCACGCTTTCGACGGGCCCGGAGGTCCCGTCGCGACCTTCGTATGCCTGCCGCGTTGTGCCGCCTCCCCTCGTGCGTCGCTGTAACCGACGCGCGCGCTTCATCCGTTGACGCCTGCCGCCCGCAGCCCTGCGCTGCTCGCGTGAAAATCACCTACTTCCTCGAGGTCACATCATCCTGGTGTTTTTGGGCTGAGCCCATGTGGGCGGAATTGAAGCAGCGCTACGCGGGCCGCGCTGAATTCGGTTGGAAGATCGCGCAGATGAACGCGAGCGATTACCCGGTTTCGCGCGCGCAGTGCGACTGGTTTTACCGTCGGAGCGGAATGCTCATGCGCTCCCCCTTCATGCTCAGCTCGGCCTGGTTTGAACCGGAATTCATCAAGGAAGGTGTCGTCGTCGCTCCGAATCTCGTGGCGGAGGCCGCGCGCGATTTTGGATTCGAGGGCGACGAGATCCGTCTCGCTCTCTCGCACGCAGGCGAACGCGAAGGCCAGAAAACTCTGCGGATGGAGGTCGCCGTCGCGATCGCGGCCGCCGCCGGTGGCAAGGCCCTCAACGCCAAAAAGCTCCGCGCGCGCGCCGAATCAGCCGAGGTGCGCGCCCGCGTGCGGGCGAGCACGAAGGAATTCTTCGCGCACCAAATCACTCAGCGCCCTTCGTTCGTCATCGAAGATTCCATCGGTGACAAAGCGGTCTTCTCCGGCCTCGCGAAAATCGAGCCCTTAGCGGCGACGATCGACGCGATGCTCAACGACGTCGCCGGCTACGCCGCGCACGGCGCCCACTTCGGCGGCCCGCCCAAGAGCTGAGCTACGCCAGCCCCTACGTTCCGATCCCAAGCGAAGCTTGTAGGGGCGCAGACTTGCTGCGCCCTTTTTTGCGTAGCCGT
>JANPIT010000400.1:0-7646 GCA_031425115.1 Opitutaceae bacterium
TGAAAAACGATCAGGGGCTCGCCGTTGATCGAAAGGTGGAGCGCGTTGTCCCCAAAGCGCTGGTTTGGCGGGGAGCCACGTTCGCCCAAGCGCGTTGGGGACAACACGCTCCACCCCGAACCCGCCCAATTCCAAGGCGCCGCGTTCACCCCCGCGTGTTCCAGCACCAGCAACGTCGCGCCCACGCGCCGCGGCCAGGCATCGAGATATTTCTGGTCGGCGTAACGTTCACCCTCGACGCGATCGTGACACCAGTCGAGACAGCGCGCGCGCCAGTCGTCGAGGCACGCGCGGCCGATCGCGTCGTTGCGAAACGACAGCACTCCCACGTTAAATCTCCCATGCTGCTCGTAGTGCTGCAGCCAGGACGGAAAGCGGTGCGCGGTGATAAGCACGCTCGCGCGCGCCGCGTGCATCGCCGCTAAAATCGGCGCCGGACTCGCGAAAAAAAACAGATCCGCATCCAGATAAGTGATGCGGTCGATCTCCCGCTGCGTGGTGAGCAGCCAGATCGGCCAACAGGGCGAGAGCGTGAAATAATATTCGACGCGCGTGCGCTTTCCGCACACCGACGCCAGTTCCGCGTCGTCCGCCTCGAGTTGCGCGAGCGGCACGACGCGCAGCCGCGATTCGCCGAGCTCGCGCAGGAACTCCGCCGTGAAATCGTCGAGGGCGAGCACCCAAAGCACCGCCTCCGGATCGTGCGCCGCGAGCGACCGCCACAGCGCCAGTCCCTGGATCAGGAATCCACGATCAAAATACGTGCAGGTGTGGTTCACAGCGATGACCGTTGCTGCCGGCACATGCCCGGCCACGCGGCATCAAAGGGAATCGCGCGATCCGAGGCCCAGAAATAGAGATTATGGCGCTCGGGATAAATCGTCTCGAACACCGTCACGTTGGCAAAATGCGGCGCGAGGAAGCGCATGAGGTCCGCCTTGTCGCGGAACTCATACTCGTGATGGGAGAGCGATTTTTCGCCGTCCTCGCGTTCCACGATGGTATAGCCGCTCAGCACGCCATCGGGCGCGAGCCGGGAGCGGATGTCGCGCATCAGCGCGCCGATTTCCGTCGGGTTGAAATGCTCGATCGCGGCGTCGAAGACAATGTTGTCGAAGGTGCCGGCCGGCATCTGCGTGCGGATGTCCGCGAGCACAAAATCGATATTCGCGGCGGCATTTTTCCTCCGCGCGGTGGCGATCGCCTTCGGATCGAAATCGCAGGCCACGACGGTCTGGCAAACCCCCGCATAAAAACGCCGCGCGTAAAACCCGTCCCCGCACGCCAGCTCCAAGAGTGCGCCGCGCGGCTTCAACGCCAGCATCCCGAACACGCCGCGTTCGAGCCACCAGCCGCGGCCAGGTAGATTCCACTGGTAATAAAGGTCGATGTGGTGATCGAAGTGCTCGGGTTGCGGCGGAAGCCCCCACTGAATGGCCATCAAACGCCGATACGCCGCCCGCGCCCACCACGCCGCGACGGCCGCCTCCGCCTGCGTCACCGCTTCCAGCACCGGTTTGAAAGGCGCCAGGCAGGCGCGCAGCATTTTTTTCATTTCGATGTCCGGGCAGGAAGGGCATTCATGGCGTGACGCGCTCCAGCAAGAGCCCGCGAAACTCGGCGGCGATGTCGGCCGCGTCGAAACTCGGCCATTCCGCCACCACGCGGTAGCCGGCGCTCAAGGGTCGCAGCAGGTTTTCCCGCTCGAAAAACCAGCACGGATAGGTCGCAGCGTAGATCGCCGGCGGCACCTGCTGCACCGTCAGCCGGTCGCCGCGCCCGCGCACAAAACCGGTCCGATCGATCAGGATGTGACGGAAACCGCGGCGCGCCACGTCGGCAACGAGCGCGTGCGGGTTTTCCAGATACGGCAGCACGCTGGACAGGAGCAGCACGGTGCGCGCCGGCGCCGCGCTGCACGCGTCGAGCGCATCGCGAAACCGCAGCGGCCCGAGTTCAAACTCCCGCCGTCCCGCCGCCACGAAATGCGCCTGCTCGATGACTTCCCACGTAACCCCGGCGAGACCCGCCAGCCAGGGGCGATGCTGCCACCACGCGCTGCCGAGCGCGCCCCCGAAATCCACCACGTGCAGCGGGCCGCCATTGAGGGCGGCCGCGCGCAGCAGGCCTGCGAGCAGCGGTCCGTGAATCGCCGGCTCGGCGAAAAGCACGGTGTCACGCTCGAACGCCGCCTGGCCGTCGCGCACCGCACGGGTCGCGGCGACCGCCTTCTCGAAAATCGAGGGAGCGTCGTAGCCTCGCGCATGCGCCTGGGCCTCCTCCCACGTCGGATAGTCTCCCCGGTAGCTCGACATTTGCGTCCAGCGCCGCGCGAGCCGCAGCGCCGCCGGTGGCAGCCAGTCGCGCACGAAGGATTTGAAGGCCGGACTCATGTGGGTTGCAGCAGTTTCGCGCGAATCCTGCGCACAAGTCCACGCCAGCCGCCGGGATTGGCCGCCGTCCACAGCCGCCGGCACTTGGGGTGCTCGCGCGCCTCCGGCCAGTGCGCGGGGATTGGCGGCGCGGGACGCAGCGGCGGATTCGCCCAGTCGGTGGCCGCGCCGGCGTTGGTCGCGCCCGCGTCGAACCCGATGTGTTCCACCATGCTCCAGGGCGGACGCACACACAGTCCGCCGCATGCAAAATGATGATACAGCCACCGCACGGCCCAGATGTTTTTTCGCTCCTCGACGCGCGCCTGGGCCGGCAGGTCCGCCCCATAGGCGTCCGGCGCCACGCCGCGCCGCTCGGCCGCGGCCATTTTCGCGAGCGCGTTTTCGTCCGTCATTCCCCGCCAGCTCCGCGCGTAACCGCCCCAGACCCAGCAATCGGCGCGTGCATCGAGATAGGGCGCCGCACCCGCGCCCACGTCCACGTCAGCGGGCGTCACCCGCGGGTGCGTCCACGCGCTCACGCTCATCACGCGTTCGTCGTTCGCGTAGTGCCGGAGCGCCGCGCTCACCCACGCATACGTGCCCGGCACGCAGATCAGATCATCCTCCCACACGACAAACGCCGCATGCCGCGCCGCCACCTCGCTCACGCCCGCGAGCACGTTGCGGCCGAGCCCGAGATTCTCCGCCCGCTCCGTCAGCCGCACCTCGCACCAGTCGATCGCGCGCAGGAGCGCACGCGTCTCCGCCACGGCAGCCGCATCCGCGGGGCCCTTTGCCCCGTCGGCAAACGCATACACCACCGGCACGGCGTTCTCGCGCAGGCAGCCCAGCACCCGCGCCAGCGTCTGCGGCCGCGCATAGGCGAAGAGCGCGACCGGCACGGGCAGTGTGTTTTCCGTCACCCGCCGGCCCTCCGCAGTTTGCTCTCTTGCCAATATAACACGGTTGGGTTGCATCGCTGCCATCAGAAGCCTCAGCCGACAACTGGAAACACTGCTCGGCCGCACGCCGGGCGTTTCTTCTGCGGTGGCGCAAAATGTCGCCTGGCTCGTGCTCGACCGCGTGTTTCGATTCTTCGCTGCCTTCGTCGTGGCCGTGGCCGTGGCCCGTCACCTCGAGCCCGGCGCTAGCGGCGTGCTTGCTACCGGGCTCTCGCTCGCCGCGCTGGCCGCATGCACGCTCGAGCTTGGTCTCGACGCCGTGCTGCGCCGCGAGCTGGCGCAAGCCCCGGCCGAGCGCGCGCGGCTCCTCGGCACCGCGACGACGCTCCGCGTGCTCGCAGCACCGCTTGGGCTGGGCGCGTTTGCCGTCCTGTGGTTCGCCCAACGCACGAGCACGACCTCCGCCGCGCTCGCGATCCCGCTGGCGCTCATGGCGCTCGCGCCGGTCACGCTGGTATTCGAATCCTGGTTTCACTCGCAAACGCAGGCGCGGTTCATCGTTTGGGCGCAGAACGGCGCGCTGCTCGCCGGCGCGCTGCTCCGCCTCGCCTTTATCGCCGCCGGCGCGACCGTCCTCGCTTTTGCGTGGGCGGCGGCCTTCGAAGCGCTGCTCGCCGGGGCCCTGCTGGCCGTCCTCTACGCCCGCCACGGGGGCAGGCTCGCGGCGTGGACCTTCGATCGCGCCACCGCCCGCACCCTGCTGCGCCACGCGTGGCCGCTTGCGATCATCAACCTCTCCGCGCTTTTCTATTCACGCATCGACGTCGTGATGCTCTCCGCGCTGCGCGGCGAGACCGAGGCGGGCATTTACAGCGCGGCGATCCGGCTGACCGAGCTGGGCTACATCCTGCCGATGATTCTCGTGACGTCGCTCTTTCCCACGCTCGCGCGGCTGCACCTCGCGGACCCCGCGGCGTTTCGCACGCGGCTTCAACAACTCTGCACGCTCGTCACCTGGCTCGGCCTGGCGCTCGCCGCCGCGCTGAGCTTCGGGGCGCCACTGTTCGTGCGTCTCACCTACGGCACCAGCTTCGCTCCCGCCGCGGGCGTGCTGGCGATTTCTGCTTGGGCGGTCGTCTTCGCCAGCCAGGGCGCGGCGCGCGGCCAGTGGCTGCTCCTGGAAAACCTGCAACGCTTCGGCCTCTGGTATGTGCTCATCGGCGTGGCCACCAACGTGACGCTCAACTTCGCGCTCATCCCCCGTTTCGGTGCCGCCGGGGCCGCGACGGCGAGCGTGGTCACGCAATTCGTCGTCGCACTCGTCGCCCCCGCATTCTTCGCTCCCACGCGGCCGGGCATCGGGTATCTGTTGCGCGCATTCGGTTTTCGCCCCGCGCCGCCACCCGATCTACAACGCTGACGTCATGCCCACCTTGCTCCTGCTCGGCGATCTCGCGCCGGTCGCGCTGCACACCCTCGAGATCGCAACGGACGCCGCTGCGCACGATGCGCTCGTGCTCGCCAATCTCGAGTCACCGCTCTGCGCCGCATCGTTGCCCGCGCGCCCCAAGGCCGGTCCTGCCCTGCGCGCTTCGCCTGAGTCGCTGGCGCCGCTCGCCGCCGCATTTCCCCAACTCGCGCTGAACCTCGCGAACAATCACAGCTTCGACTTTGGCGCCCCGGGCCTCGACGAAACGCTCGCCACCTGTGCGCGGCACCGGGTCGCGACCTTCGGCGCAGGCGAGAATCTCACCGCCGCCACCGCGCCCCGCCACGTAACGCACGCGGGCCTGCGCCTCGCGCTGCTGGGCGCGTGTGAGCGCCAATTCGGCCACGCCGAGCCCCACCGCGCCGGCACCGCACCGTTTTCCGCCGGTCTCTTCGCCCGCACTGCCGAGGCCCGCCGCGACACCGATCGCGTGATCGTCTCCGTGCACGGCGCCGCCGAAATGAGCCCCTGGCCCGCGCCTCGCTGGCAGGAGGCATTGCGCGCGCTCGTCGATGCGGGTGCGGATATCGTCCACGGCCATCACGCCCACGTGTCGCAGGGTTTCGAGCGTCACGGTCGCGGCTGGATCGTCTACGGAGCGGGCAACACGCTCGTAAACCCAGCGCAGTGGCCTGAAGCGGGCGCCACGCTGCGTTCGCTCCGTTTCGCCTTCGAGCTGGCAGACCTCACGCGGGCTCCGCTCGTTTCGGAATGGACGGTCGCGTCCCCCGCGCCCGGATCGGTCGCACTGCGCCGCGCCTCGCTCGACGAGGCGAGACTGGCCGCGTGCAACATTCCGCTCGCCGATCCGGTGCTGCTCGCCGCCCTCTGGCAGGAAACGGCGGCGCATCTGTGGGACAGTTTCTACGGCGCCGCCCTGCGGCCCGGTGTATCCACGCGCGAACGCACCGCGCTCGTCGCGCGGTCGCTGCGCGACAGTGCGCTCTCCGTCTTCACGCCCGCCGCCTGGGCCGGGCGCGCAGACGATCGCCGCCGTTTCCTTTACCACCTCTTTGCCTGCGAGCACCACGCCGAGGCCATCTCCACCGCGCTCGCCGTGCAGACCGGCGAGATTCCCGATCGGCGTTCGGCCGAAAGCCGACGGCTCGCACACGCGTGGCTGCCAGGCGCGGCGGCGGGTGGCGCCACCCCATGACGATCGTCGGTGAAAACGACTGGCTCGGCACCGCCCCGCTCTTCTACCACGAGAAAACCGGCTCGGTTTCACCCAGCCTTCACGCCGTGATCGATCTGCGGGCGCTCGAGTTCGATCCCGACGGCCTGCGCGACTACCTCGACCTCGGCTACTGCGCTTTCGGTCACACTCCAGTGCGCCACGTGCGGTTCCTGCCGCCGGGCACGCGCCTCCTCCGCGATGCCGCGGGCCGCCTCCATGAGGAACCACAACCCAATCCCGTCGCCGCGTGGCGCGATCGCACGACGGAGGAAACCGAAGTCCTCGCGGCGCTGCGCGACTCCGTGCAGGAGTGGGAAAAAAAAACCTCCGGGCCCATCGTGATGCCGCTGAGCGGCGGCTACGACTCGCGTCTCCTCGCTGCGTGCTGCGCGGAGCCCGCCCGGCTGCGCGCCTTCACCTACGGGATTTCCGATCGACCCGAACAATCGCGCGAGGTGGTCCAAGCTCAGGCAATCGCGACGCGACTTGGCATTCCCTGGGAGCGCGTCGCGCTGGAAAACTTTCACGATCGTCTCGACGACTGGGACGCCCTCTTCGGCCCCAGCACGCACGCACACGGGATGTATCACCTCGATTTTTTTACGCAGGTGCGGGCGCGCACGGGCCCGGGCCTGCCGCTGCTCACCGGCATTGTGGGCGATGCCTGGGCAGGCAGCGTGCCGTATCACCCGGTCGGCGGCGCCACGGCGCTGCCGGCGCTCGCTTACAGTCATGGCCAGCACGCCCGCGACCTACCGTGCCGGTTGCCCGCCACCCACGCGTGGCGGGAGCTTTTTTGGAGCCAGCACCGCGACGCCCTGTGCGACCCGCGTTTCCAAGTCGTCGAAATCATCCGGCTGAAAATGATGCTGCTGCGTTATCTGCTCGTCGTGCCGCGCACCCTCGGCTTCGTCCCGTGGTCGCCATTCACCGATGCGTCGCTCGCGCTCGCGATGGTGTGCCTGCCGCCGGAACGCCGCGCGGGCCGCCGCTGGCAACAAGAGTTTTTCGCGCGCGAGAATCTTCTTTTCCCCGCGGCGCGCGCCACCCGCCAAAACAGCCTCGACCTGCGCACGCTGCAGCGCTCACCCCCGCCCCCGCTTGACGCCTCGCGCCTGGGTGAGCTCTTCGAGCCGCACGTCGTGGAAGGCATCAACCGCCACCTGCAGCGCCCATCGCGATGGGAGACTTTCCTGGCTGCACACCAGACCGGCCGCCTCGGCGCCGGTATTGCCCGGCGCCTTCGGATCTCGAATCCCACCGCATCCGCCTACGCCGCCTACCTGACGCTGCGCCCGCTGGAGCAACTGCTCCGCCGCCGCGACGCCGCGTGACCACCCCGGTGCGGAAAAGATTGGCCTTCCCCCGGAACCCGCCCGCCCTACCGTGCTTTGATCGGGTTCCAGTATGAAACTCTCCGTCGTAATTCCTTGCTATAACGAAACGAAAACCATCCGCGCCATCGTGGATCGGGTGCGGGCTGCCCCCGTGGCGAACAAGGAAATCATCATCGTCGACGACTGCTCGCGCGACGGCACGCGCGACCTGCTGCGCACGGAAATCGCCTCCTTGGTCGACAAGATCATTTACCACGAAGTGAACCAGGGCAAAGGTGCGGCGCTCCGCACCGGGTTTCAGGCCGCCACCGGCGATATCGTCATCGTGCAGGACGCGGACCTCGAATACGACCCCGAGGAATACCC
>JANPIT010000401.1:0-24680 GCA_031425115.1 Opitutaceae bacterium
CCGGTGGTCTGGGGTGATATCGTGAACTGCGCGGCGGCTTATGGTGTGGGCGGGGCCGCCTGCCAGGTGAAGCGCACGGGCGATACGTGGGACGTGACGGAGCTCTGGCGTAGTCCCGGCAACGATACGGCAGCTCACTGGAGCACGGCGGTCGTGCACGAAGGCTTTCTCTACGGCCACTACGGGCACCGGGATTTTGCCAAGAATGCGGTCAAATGCATCGATATCCGGACGGGTAAAATCCAATGGGAGCAACCCGGCTTCGGTCCGGGGCAGGTCGTGATGGCGGGTAGCACAATTATCGCGACGACGGATTTCGGCGAGATCGTCGCCTTCGAACCGAACCCGAAGGCATTCAAGGAAATCGCCCGCGCCAAGGTCATCGAAGGCAAGGTCTGGGCGAGTCCGGCGATTAGCGACGGCCAGCTGTTGCTGCGCAGCACGACGCAAGGCGTGTGCCTGGAGCTGTGACGCGTTTACCGTAGCGGTGCGCGTTTCGCTTGGATTTAGCGCTGCTATCCTGTGGAGGATGCGCACGCGTATCACCTTTTTATTTCACCCAAAGCTGGGCCTCTGCTAGGAAACCTCCCTGCACTCTTGCCGCGGGGATGCAGATGCCGTCAATGCGCCGATGAACCAACCTAGCTTTCCGCCCTTTCTCGCCCTGGCGGCCCTCGCGCTTGCCGTCGGTTGCAAACCGAAGAGCAACGCGCCGCAAGCCGCGGCTCCGCCGCCGCCGGTGCCGGTGCAGACCGCCGTCGCTCAGCAACTCGATGTCCCGCGCCTCATCGAGTCGGTAGGCGCCATTCAGGCGCTGCGCACCGTCGCGGTGAAGTCCCAGATCGACGGGATGATCGCGCAAATCCATTTCAAGGAAGGCGACGAGGTAAAGGCGGGCGATCTGCTCGTGACGCTCGATCGCCGGCCGTTCGAGAATTCCCTCCGCATCGTTCGCGCCGATCTCGCCAACGCTCGTGCGGAGTCCGCCAAGGCAGCCACGGACGTAGAGCGCTACCAACAGTTGACCCAACAGGATGCGATTTCGAAGGAGCAGTTCGCGCTGCTCAACACCAAGGGCGAGACCACGCGCGCGCTCGTCCAGGCCAAGGAGGCTGCGGTGGCAAACGCGGAGTTGCTCCTTGGATACACGCAAATTCGCGCGCCGATCGCCGGGCGCACGGGACAGCTGATTCTTCATGAGGGCGCGCTGGTAAAGGCGAACGACGTCAACCAATCGATCGTCACGGTCAACCAGCTCGCGCCGATCGCAGCGGCGTTTGCCGTGCCCGAGAGTATGTTGGCGGCGATTCGCGGCGCGCTCACGGAAGGCTCCGCGACCGTCGCAGTCAGCGACCGCAGCTCCGGCGTGGCGCGCACCGACGGCAAACTCAGTTTCGTGGACAACGCCGTGGATCCCACGACGGGCACGATCACGTTGAAAGCGACGTTTGAGAACGCCGACCACAAACTCTGGCCGGGGCAGTTTGTGCAGGTGCAGACACGCATCGGTCTCGACCGCGGCGCCATCGTGGTGCCGACGGCCGCAGTGCAGACCGGGCAGGCGGGCTCGATGGTTTACGTGGTGAATGCCGAGGGCCGGGTGGAGATGCGCCCCGTGAAGATTCTGCGCACGGCGGGTGATCAATTACTGCTTTCGGGCGGCATCAAGGCCGGCGAAACGGTCGTGACCGACGGGCACCTGCGCCTGGTGCCCGGCGCGCGGGTCGAAGCAAAAACACTCACGTCCATCCTGCCGCCGGCGAAGACCGCGGCCACGCCGTGAACATTCCCGCGCACTGTATCCGTCGTCCGGTGATGACGACGCTGTTGACCGCGGCGCTCTGCGTGTTCGGGGCGATGGCCTACAAATTTCTGCCGGTCAGCGATCTGCCGAACATCGATTTCCCCACGATCGTCGTCACCGCGAATCTCCCCGGCGCCACGCCCGAGACGATGGCGTCCGCTGTCGCCACGCCGCTCGAACAGCAGTTCTCCACCATCGCGGGCATCGACTCGATGACGTCGACGAGCTCGCTCGGGGCGACGGCGATCACGCTCCAATTTGCGCTCGAGCGAAACATCGACGCGGCGGCGCAGGACGTGCAATCGGCGCTCGCGGCGGTGCAGCGCCGGCTGCCGAACGACATGCCGGCGCCGCCGTCGTTTCGCAAAACGAATCCCGCGGATCAGCCGATCCTTTTCATGTCGGTGTTCTCGCCGTCCTTGCCGCTCTCGGTGGTGCACGAGTTCGCGGAGACGCGCGTGGCGCAGCGTCTGTCGATGGTCGATGGCGTGGCGCTGGTGCAGGTTTACGGCGCCCAGAAATATGCATTGCGGGTGCAACTCGATCCGCGGGCGCTCGCTGGCCGTGGCATCACGCTCGACGAGGTGCGCACCGCGCTCTCGGCCCACAATGTAAATCTTCCGACCGGTGTGCTCGATGGCGATCAGCAGACGATGACGGTCGTCGCCTCCGGCCAGCTTTCTAACAGCGCCGAGTTCAGTCAAATCGTGGTCGCGTATCGCAACAACGCGCCGGTCCGGCTCGGCGAAATCGCGCAGGTGCTCGACCACGTGCAGGAGAACCGCGTCGGGTATTGGTATTACAAGAACGGTAAAGGCAACCGGGCGATCGGCCTGGGCATTCAGCGCCAACCGGGCACGAACACCATCGATGTGGTGACGCGGATACGCGAGTTGCTGCCAACGCTCCGCCAGCAATTGCCCGCGTCGGTCGACCTGGAGATTCTCATGGATAAATCGATCTCGATCCGTGAGTCCGTGCACGACGTGCAGTTCACCTTGGTGTTGTCGGTCGCCCTGGTGATTTTGGTGATCTTTCTGTTCCTGCGCTCTTTCACGGCGACCATCATTCCGTCGGTGGCGATTCCGATGGCGCTGCTGGGCACGTTCATCGCGATGTATTTCTTCGGCTACACGCTGGATAATCTCTCGCTGCTCGCGCTCACGCTCTCGGTGGGCTTCGTCGTCGACGATGCGATCGTAATGCTCGAGAACATCGTGCGCTACATCGAGCAGGGCATGCCGGTGCGCGAGGCGGCGTTCAAGGGCGCAGGTGAAATCGGGTTCACTATCATGTCGATGACGCTGTCGCTCGTCGCGGTCTTCATTCCGGTTTTGTTCATGGGCGGCATCCTCGGCCGCCTCCTCCACGAGTTTGCGGTCACGATCACCGCGTCGATTTTGGTGTCGGGCTTGGTCTCACTGACGCTGACCCCCATGTTGTGCAGCCGTTTTCTCAAACCGCATAGGAGCGGCAGCGCGCAACAGCACGGCAGGCTCTACAACTGGAGCGAGCGCGGCTTCAACGCGGTGGTCTCGATCTACGAGCGCACGCTGCGCGTCGCGATGCGTTTCCGATTCATTACGGTGAGCATCGCGATCGTGATGATCGCGCTGACGGTGCTGGTCGGGCGCAGCTTGCCGACGGGATTCATTCCCACGGACGACACGCGACAGCTCTTCGTTTTCACCGAGGGAGCGCAAGACGTCTCGTTTGCCGAGATGGTAAAGCACCAGGAGGCTGCGGCTGCGATCGTGGCGGCGCATCCGGCCGTCGAGGCGTTCATGTCCGCGCTGGGCGGCGGCCCCACGGTTTCCACGATCAATCAAGGGCGCATTTTCATGCGGCTAAAACCGCGCAACGAGCGGCCACCCGCGCAGGAGGTCGCCCAGGATCTGCGCAAGAAGCTCGCGGTCATTCCGGGCATGCGCGCTTACCCGCAGGTGTTGCCGCCGATTCGTATCGGCGGATCCCTGACACGGGCGCAGTATCAGTTCACGCTTTTTGGCACCGATCTGAACGAGCTTTACGCCGCCGCGCAGACCATGGAGACGAAGATGCGCGGGCTGACCGACCTGCAGGACCTGAACTCGGATTTACAGATCTCCAACCCGCAATTGCGCGTGGCGATCAAGCGCGACCGGGCCGCGGCGTTAGGCATCTCGCCGCAGCAGATCGAGGAGGCACTCTACAGCGCTTACGGGTCGCGCCAGGTCTCCACTATCTACACGCCGACCAATCAGTATTTCGTCATCATGGAAATGGCGCCGGAATTTCAGAAAAATTCCGATGCTCTCTCGTTGCTCTATTTGCGCAGCAAGTCGGGCAAGGTCGTGCCTCTGGATGCGGTGGCGGAACTCAAGCGGGAGGTCGGGCCGCTCACCGTCAACCATCTCGGGCAGGTGCCGGCCGTGACGATTTCGTTTAACCTGCGCCCCGGTTACTCGCTCGGTCAGGCGACGGAGGCCGTGACCGAATTGGCGCGCAAAGAATTGCCGGCGTCGATCAGCTACGGTTTTCAAGGTTCAGCGCAGGCGTTTGCTTCCTCGATGCGGGGGCTCGGGATTCTGCTGATCGTCGCGGTGCTGGTGATCTATATCGTGCTCGGAATTCTTTATGAAGATTTCATTCACCCGATCACGATTTTGTCGGGCCTGCCCGCCGCGAGCTTCGGGGCGCTGGCGACGCTGTGGCTCTTCAACGAGGAACTGAACGTGATGGGCTACGTCGGCATCATTCTGCTGCTCGGCATTGTGAAGAAAAACGCGATCATGATGATCGATTTCGCGCTGGCGGCCCGCGCGGCGGGGGAGGCCTCCGCCGAAAAGGCGATTGTGCAGGCGTGTCTGGTGCGCTTCCGGCCGATCATGATGACGACCTTCGCGGCGCTGGCGGCAGCGGTGCCGATCGCGCTGGGGCTGGGGGCAGGAGCCGATTCGCGGCGGCCGTTGGGACTGGCGGTGGTCGGTGGCCTGATCGTATCCCAATTTCTGACACTCTACATCACGCCGGTGATCTACGTTTACCTCGATAAATTCACGGCCAAGGCGCGCCGGCGAATCGCCGAGCGTGAGGCGGCGGGCTCGAGCGGCGAGGCCGCGATGGCGAAGTAAACCTCGCCTGGCCGGGGCCGCGGTTAGGGGCCGCGGGTTTTTGAGCGGCCGGTCGGAGGTCGGCGCTACCGCGCTCGCGACTAATTCGAACGGAAGCCCAGCGAGCCGAGTTCGTTCATGTGAAACGGCGCGGAGGCGATCACTTCTTCCAGTTTCGCGAAAGCATCGGGGAGCGTGAGACCGTCGCACATCGCGGCGCCATCATCGCGGTCGTGCAGGTGCACGGCCCAATGGGCGGCGGGGTCGGCGCCCAATTGCAGCAGCGAGCCGTGGAGATAATTTCCCTCGATGCCGGGGTGGATCCCGGCGCCAGGGACAAGGAAGAGCGTGTGCACGGGGTCGTGGGCGATCACGCCGGCGTGCTTCCGGTGGTGCGCGGGGCGCCCCGCCACGATCAGGCGATGGCTTTCGGCTTTCGCGCGCAGGTCAGCCGGCAGCGCGGCGACATAGCGGGAAAAGATGCTCGCGTTGGATTCGAGCGCGGTTGCTTCGATCGAACCCGAGCGCCAAGCGTCGAGATTGGCGGCCTGAAAACACGGTCGGGTAGCCAGGGAGCGCACGGTCACAAATCCCTTGGGGTGATCCGCGTGAGGGTAAATCTGGTGCGAGGCCACCAAGCGATCGATCGCATCCGTGTAGGCGGGCGTGCGCGGCACGGCGCCTATAGGGCTTTGCTCAATCAGATCGAGAACGTTGCGATCGAACTCCGCGTGGGGGTCTTGGGGCATGACGTGACCAAAGGCGCGCGCGGCGCCGAACACGAGGGGATTTCAGCGTGCGAGGGAGAATCGTCCCACCAGCCAGGGCAGAGAGCGCAGCGCGGCGGAGCGTCAATCAAGCCAACAGAGCAATTCAAACACGAAGGCCGGGAAAGTCGGGAAGGCCGAACCCTCGTTTTCTTTCTGCTCTTCCAGAACTTTCGGGTCAGCGCTTTTTTCGAGAAAACAAGATTTGTGAGGACTCCGAACCCACAAATCATAGCGCGGCACAGCCGCAATCCATCATCAATGAACCAAACCAGTGGCCGCAAAAACGCGCAAAAAATCAGAGGGCGATAGAAGATTTCGAGGCGCCTACCGGCGCACCAAAAGCTTTCGTCGACAGGACACGTGATTTTTGTGCTTTTTTGCGGCCAGGCTGCCTTGGCACGAAATGGATCTGATGTTTTTCTACCCCAAGCCGGCGGTCCAAAAATGCGCCGAACAACTTGTGGCCTCCTGCTTGCTCTGTTCGAAACTCTTCGAACTAGAACGTGCCCTTGACGCCAAACGTCCACAGCGCGCCGAACTCAGTGCGCTGCCGGAACTGCGCGTGCTCCGGGGTGCTCGGGCCGTAAACCTGAATGTCATCCGGCGCATCGCCGATGTTACGGAGCGCGGCAAAGAGCGCATAGGTCTTGTAGAAATAAAACTCACCGTTGAGGTCGAAGTAGAGCCGCTTGGAGAACCACTGATAGGTGCCCGCCTCGATGCTGGTGTTGGGGTTGCCAGCGCCGGCGATCAGGCCACGCCGCTGATGGCTGCGGTAATTCCAGTTGGCGCGGAGATTGTAGCGCGGGCGGTTCAGGCTGATGCCCCAGCTCGCGGTTTTCGGGATGAACGCGGGGAAGTTAGTCGAGGCAGGTCCGAGCAGCCGTTGGGCGCTGCCGTTGGCGAGGATCTGCACGCCGCGCGCCCAGTGGGGGAGGAACGTGAGCGCTTGCTTGTAGTTCACGGTGAGGCCCTGCATGCGCACCGTGCTCTCGATGTTATGCTGCGTGACGACCGGGTAGGCGCCGTAGGTCGTCGGATCGAGGCTGTAGAGTTCCAGGAACTCCGGCGTGGACATGAGCGTGGTGTTGCCGAAGAAGTTTTCGAAATCGCGCCGGAAGGCTCCGACGGAGAACTGGCCGACGCCTTCGAAATAATATTCCAAACGCAGATTCAGCGTGCGGGCGCTCCACGGCTTGATGGCGATGTTGCTGACGGTGATCTGGTCGCCGGGAGACGGATTTTCCGGGTCGGGCAACGTGAGGCCGCCGGCGTATTGATTGTAGTCGGGACGGCCGATCGCCGTGCTGACGGAGGCGCGCGCGATGAGGTCCTCGCGGACGTTGTAGCTGGCGTTGAGACTCGGGAACCAGCGCAGATACTCCTTCTCGGCGCGGGCGCCGCGATCGATGAAGGTGAGCTGCGAGACGCCGAGCGCGTTGGTGGCGGGCACCAAAGCCACCGGGCGGCCGTTGCTGCCAAGGACGGGTCGGCCCTGCGCGTCACGCTGGATGTTGCGGTTCGGATCGGTCAGCGGCCCCTCGGCCTCGATGTTGGTCTGCTCGGCGCGGAGGCCGCCAACGAGCTTGAGGCGATTCTGGAAGAGCTGGAGGTCGGCGCGTAGGTAGCCGGCGGATACCAGCTCGGCGGCGCGCTTGGAGAGATTGACCTCCGAGCGATAGGTGGCGTTCGCGTTCGTGGTAAAGCTGGTGGGATTCGCCACGTAATACTCGTAGAGCTTCTCGCTGCTGACGCCTTGATACGGTCCGAAGCCGTAATGCGGGGTCCGGCTGGAGAAGCTCGGATCGAGAAAGGGCAGGGCGCGCGCATCGGTGCCGGCGAACGTGAAGGCCGGCGTGGTGGCGCGCTGGTCACGGGCGGCTTGGCGGAAATCGAGGCCGGCGCGGAGCGAGAGCGGCAGCCGGCCGTAGAAATCGCGCCGGAGGTTGGCGTAGAGCGTGCGTTTGGTGTCATCGGTCGAGCGGGTGTTGCCGGTCGCGCCGGTGATGGAGTAACTGGAAAGCGAATACGGGTCGACCGGGTTGCCGGCGGCGTCGGTCACCGTGATCACGCGGGGCCGGAGATAAAAGATGTCCTGGAAGGAGACGGTGACGCCGGGGCGATTGACGGTGGTGTTGTCGAAGAAGCCGGAGCCGGTGTTGCGATTGCGATTCCCCGCACGGGAGAAGGAAAAGCCGGTGTCGCTTTTCCAGATCGGCCCGTCGTGCCGCCAGATGATGGACGGCATGTAGGTGTAGTTGGAGCGGTCGGCGGCCATGGTCACCAGCTGCACATTGCCCTGGCCAGCGGCACCGCGGGTCGAGGTGGTCGTGAAGTCGCCCGGCGCGACCCGATTCACGTTAAACGTGAGTTGATTGTGGTTGATCAGGACGTCGAAGGTGGAGGCCTGGAAGGAAAGCGAGAAGCGGTCGTTGGGGGTGAGCTTGTAGTCGACCGTGGCGCCGAACGAGCTGCGCTTGGTATCCTTGCCGCTGTTACGGATGACGAAGCTGGAAAGATAAGGTCGGTCGAAGGTGGTGTGGGGAAATGCCACGCCGTTGGTCGCGGCCTGCGTGCCGCGCCAGGTATTTTGAACCAGCGGCTCGCCGGAATACTGGCGGTTGAAACCGGCGGAGAGCGTGTAGCCGAAGCGCTTGTTGACCGGCGCGACGTAGGAGAAATCGGCGCCCGGGTGAATCTTGCGCGTGGGATGACGCGGCGCGGGTGTGCGGTTCCAGTCCCGGGCGTTGTCCCGCATCATGACGTAGACACTGCCGTTGAACAGCGGCCGGGCGCGTTCGAACGAGCTGCGCGGCACCATGTTCACCGAGCCGGCGAGCGCGTTGCCTTGCGAGTCAGGGGTGGGCGAGAACGAGACCTCGATGCGCGAGAGGTTGTTGATGGAGACCTGATCCAGGCCGACAGAGCGATTGGTGCCGCCCGCACCACCGCCGACCGCACTGGCGAGGCTGAAGCCGTCGATCGTGACCGGGACGTAATCGCCGGGCACGCCGTTGAGCGAGATCTCGCGGGCGTTGCCGCCGGCGTAGTCGATGTTCACGCCGGGCATGAACTTCAAAAATTCGGCGACGTTACCCTCGGCGATGTCGCCGAATTCATCGGTGGAAACCACGTTGCGGATGTTGGGGGCGAAGCGCTGCTCGTTGATCGCGCGAGCGGCGGCGCTCATTTCGCGCGAAGTCGAGACGACGAACTCGCTGAGCTGCACGGTCGCACCCGCGGGAGAGACGGTCGCGCCGGGCTCGTTGCCGGAGAGCGCGATGTCGTGCGCGGTGGTGCGGCCGCCTGCAACGGCGACCTCGGTGGTTTGGCGCCCGAGGCCCGAGACGAAGGCGCGGACGCGGGCAGAGCCGACAGGCACGTTGGTCAGCCGGTAATTACCATCGGCGTCGGTGAATGTTTCGAGGGTCGTGCCGTCGACGGTGATCTGCGCGCGCTCAACGAACTGGCCGGTGGCCGGGTGGGAGACACGGCCTTCGATTGTGCCGGTCGCGGCGTCTGCGGCGTGCAGCGCAGGCACGGAAAGCGCAAGCGGCAAGGCGGTGAGAACGCAGACGCAGAGGCGTGAGAAAAAACGTGAAACGGGGGTCATGGTAAAGGGATTGGCCGCTCCGATGAGCGGAGAAGAGGCCCGATGCCGGGCGGAACTTGGGTTTATCAAACGCGCGCCGCTGACTCGAGCAAGCCGTGCACGCCGGAAAGTCGCCCGACGGGTTTCTCCGGCGCATGGCTGCTCAATAAGCACGCCGCGCTGTCTGGGTCGGCGGGGTCGTAGCCGTGCATGCCGCGCACGAAACCGCGGTTCATGTGCGAGGGCGCGAAGATCGTGCCGCTTTTCAGGAGGTAGATGAGTTCCCCGTAGCGGCCGTTCGGAAAATAGACGCGGCCCCGCTCGAGAAACTTTTGGTCGAGCACACTGCCCTCGGGCCGGCTGGCGAGCCAAGTTTCCACGGTGCGCCGGACGGCGGGTCCGCCGGGAAACCAGAAGCGGGCCATCGTCGAATCCCACACCGCCGCGTAATCGCGCCCGTAGCGCAGGCCGAGCGATTCAAAATCAACCATCATCCGGCTGGCTTGCCGCGTATCCGCCATCCCGTGATCGCTGAACACGTGGAGCTGCACGTCGTCGTAGCGGCGGTGCGCCTCCTCCCACAGTTCGCGCAGCCAGCGTTCGAAGCGATCAAAGGCGACATCCACTTCGGGGTGTTCGGTGCCCCAGCGGTGCATGATGGCATCGAGGCCGGCGGTGAAAAGATACGCGGCGCGAATCTCGCCCTTCGCGACTTCCCGCTGGAGATGCGCGACGTTGTGGGCGTCGGACGCGCGCCAATCGGAGCGCACCCACGGGATTTTTGCGCGCCCCCATTTCGCGAAGATCGTTTCCTGACCGCCGATGATGCCGCCCGGCTCGTAGAGATCGCGTTTCTCGGTGTAGTCGAGATACGGCAGCTTGGAAAAGGGCACGCTGTAGAGTTGAAAATATCCGGTGTAGCCGAGGCGTTTCCCGGCCCACCTGCTCACGCGATTGCGCACCCGGTGGTGGGCGGCAATGGCATCAGGCAGCCACCCGAGCGACTTCGCCCACCCGAACGGCGAACGCGCGGGATCAAAAACGAAGAACGAAAAATGGCCGTGCTCGTCCGGTTCCGCGCCGGTCAGGATGGTCGGATCGCACGTGCAGGAGTAGCCAAGGAGCGTCTCCACTTCGCTGCGATGGGGGAGGAGGTCGGCGAGAAAGCGGCGGCGTTGTGCGAGCTGCCAGCCGAGCGCGTCCGCAAAAACGAAAAGGCGCAGCGTTTTAGACATGCGTGAGGGCCGCGCGAGCAACGCGAACGAGGGCGGTTGTCCGCGTCGAGTGAAGGAAATTTAACATGATCGAAAGAAAGCGGGGATCGAAAGTGACGTCCGCGCGACCGCAGCGTGGCAATGCGCGGAGTTGCGTCAAATGAGTCTCCACGGTCACCCACGCGGGTGGAGCAGCATTTCAAGGGGAGTGACGAGGATGGCCTCGCGACCGCAATTAAATGACGCGGTGAGGGAGGATTTCAGCGAGGAACAATAGCGGAAAGCGCTGCGCATGGGGGGTCGACCGCGAGCGAAACCCTTCGAGCGGACGTGGGGCGATCTATTTTTCGTGCGGGAGTGCGTTGCAGGTGGTGGCCCTTCCGTGCGGGACCACGCGAGTGAGCGGCGCCGCGTGTCCCGCTTCAACGCTGGGCGACTCCGAGCTTGAACTACGCGGCTGCTTGCCATCGCCTGCGCGGCGTCGCGATGCCACCCCAATCCGACCAGGCCCACTGGTTTGCCAAGCACGTGCAGCCGCACGAGCCGGTGCTACGTGCATGGCTGCGCAGCCGTTTCCCCCGTGGGGTCGAACGCGACGATCTCGTGCAGGAGGCCCTTGCCCGCGTGCTTCGCCTTTCGCGTTGGTGGCGCGTATCTGCGCTCACAGCCTTTCTCCTCTCCACCGCTCTTTCCGTCGGTCGCACGGCCACAGCGCAGGGACCAAGCCCGGCGACGAACAACGCCCCGGCCGCGGCGTCCACTTCCGACCCCGTCGTGCTCACCCCTTTCACTGTCTCCACTGAGAGGGACAACGGCTACGCCGCCAACGAGACGCTCGCCGGCACCCGCATGCGCACGAATCTCCGCGACGTCGGCGCCTCGCTCACCGTGCTCACGCCGGAGTTTATGCAGGACCTCGCGGCCAACTCGCTCGACAAGGCCCTCCTCTATACGCCGAGCGTGGATTCCGTCGAAGGCGACAACGTCGATCCCAACCGCGCCTCCGGGCAGTTCCTCCGTTTCGGCACCGGCCAGCAGTATTCGATCCGTGGATTCGTTTCCAACAGCGGCGAGCAAGGCCTGTCGCACGATTTCTTCTCCGCGCTGGAGTCGAACGACGCCTACAACCTTGAGCGCATCACTCTTTCGCGCGGCCCCAACGCACTGCTTATCGGCGTCGGCAATCCGCAGGGCGCGGCCGTCACCACCACCAAACGCGCGCAACTCACGAAACAAAAAACGACGGTGCAGGCGCAGTATGATCGCTGGAGTTCGCGCCGCGTGGCGCTCGACCACAACCAGCCCTTGGTCCCCGGCCGGCTGGCCGTGCGGCTCAACCTGCTGCACGATGAGAAGCGCGAGTTCCGCCTCTATGAAGGCCGCAAGCAGGATCGCCTCACGTTCGGTGTGACCGCGCAGCCTTTCCGCAACACCACGATCACCGCCAACCACGAGAGCTACAGCATCAACCGCAACGTCGCCCCGCTGGTGTGGGCCTTCGACGGCGGCGCGTTGCAATGGCTGGCGAAGGGCCGCCCCACCGTGAACTTCCAGCCCCGCGGCCTCGCGTGGGCGGCCTCCGGCAATCCGCAGGCCAGCTTCGATCCGCGCAACGCCCTCACCCAGTTCGCCGCCCAGCAGCCGACCTACATCGTCGGATTGAATTTGCCGAATCCGATGGTGAACACGCGTTTTCAAACGCAAGTCCGGCCCAACACCTTCGGCGGCATCAACAGCCAGGCCTCCTTTCAAACGGTCGATCCCTGGGCGCTCTTCGGCTTGTCCAAGGACGCAAATCTCCAGGCCGGCACCTGGGACGATCCCGAGCAGCGGCTGCACGGTCGCTGGAGCCAGCTCTTCCTCGAGCAGAAAATCATCGACGGACTCCACCTCGAGGTCGCCGGCAACGTCGCACGCGACAGCCGCTCCTTTTCCCCCGATGCCTTCAACATCGTCAAAATCGACGTCGATCGCTTTTTGCCCGACGGCACGACGAACCCTGGCTTCCAGGTGCCTTACGCGGAGACCCAAGGCCAGTATCGCGATCAGATCGGCCGCCTTGAGGAATACCGCGCGACGCTCTCCTACGAATTTGATTTGAAGAAAGTCCACCGCTGGCTCGGCCAGCACAATCTCGGCGGGCTCATCCAATCCAGCCGCTCCGATTCCGATCAGGATATATTCCGCTATTTTAATATGGCGACCGTGGGCCGCACGGGCGCGGGCTGGACGGGCGACGCGCTCGGCGCCCCGCACATTCTCCGCACGCGCGCCTATTTCGTGAACGGCCAGGTGCCGTATCCGCTGCCCGATCAGTTCCAGATCACCAAAAATCTGACGCGCCTGAACGGCTATGGCTCCTTGGTCGGGGCCAATGCCAATGACGCCGCGCCGATCAACCTCGGTCTCCGGCAATTCCTCAACTCCACGAAATCCCGCTTCACCAACGACTCCTTCTCCCTTGGATGGCAGGCCCGCTGGTTCGGCGGCCGCCTCGTCACCGTGCTCGGTTACCGCGAGGACGACACGAAGAGCTACGGCGTTCCCACCGTCCGCGGCTATGCCGACCCCGCCATCCCCAATTCCGCCACCGATCCGCTGCGGCGCTACTTCACGCGATCGCGCGACGTGCCGCTGAACGCGACTCCCAGCGTAGCCGCCGCCGGCCTCTCGCGCACCCAGGGCGTCGTTTACCACGCGCTCCCATGGCTTTCGTTCACCTACAACCGCTCCAACAATTTCAGCCCCGTGGCCAACGCCTCGTGGAAGAACTTCGAGAACGTGCCCGCGCCGAACTCGACCGGAAAAACCGACGACTACGGCGTGCGTTTTTATCTACTCGGCGGCCGGCTCTCGATCTCGGCCAACCGCTTCACCAACGGCGCCACCGATCAGGCCCGCAACGCCAACGCCTATAGCACCAGCGTCAAAAGCATCCTCACCCGGTTGCGCACGAATTACAAAGACGCGAGTGACTCGCACTTCACGGCGATGACGCAGGCCGGCGGCTACCCGGCGGACTCCACCGATGTCAGTGACACGTGGAGTTTCCAGGCCGAAGGCTACGAGCTGAGTGCGATCTACAATCCCTCGGCGCGCTGGCGGGTCGCCCTGACCGGCAGCAGCAACGAAAACACCCTCGGGACGCATCTCGCATCCTTCGGCCGCTACCTCAACACGGACTCGCCGTATCAAGGCTTGGCAAACTGGCGTCGGTTCGCGAGCGAACTGCGCAAGGTCGAGGCCGGCCAGCGCTCCACCGCTTTCGACCTCGATCCGACCAGCCCCACGGCTCGGACCCAGGCCGGGGCCGACGCGCTCTTCATGGAGCAGCAGGCGGCGGCGGCGGAGAAAGTCTTTCTCGACGAGCGGGCGATCGAGGGCGCGCCGACGCATCGCAACGGCAAATACGCCTTCAACGGTCTCGCCACCCACACGTTCGCGAAAGAGGGCGCGCTCAAGGGCTGGTCCGTCGGCGGAAATTTCCGCTGGCGCAGCGCCAACGTCATCGGCTTCGAGCGCGCGCTCGTGGCCGGTATCCCGTCGGGTATCATCAACGCGAATCGCCCGATCAAGGGACGCGATTTCTGGGATCTTGGCGCGATGCTCGCCCACGAGCGCCGCATCCTCCGCGACATCAACCTGCGCCTGCAGCTCAACGTCGAGAATCTGTTCGACTGGAGCAAAGCCCGGTTGGTCTCCAGCGACTACGACACCGAGGGTGTGGTCGGCACCACGAACTCACTCGTGCCCATCCGCTGGGAGCTCCGGCGTCCGCGGAATTTCATCCTCACAGCGACGTTTGGCTTCTGATGAGCGCGATCAGCAGCCTCCTTGGCGGCGAGCCCCAGCTAGCCGATGGGCTCAGTCTGCGCCGCCAAGGCCAACGGAGGGGCGGCTTTCCAGCCGCCCAGCTTCGGCGACTGGAAAGTCGCCGCTCCGAAAAGCGCAGCCCGCTGTCCGACGCGCTCGGGACTATGTATCGGTCCACGATTCTGTTCCTCGCGCTCACGCTTCCGCTGCGCGCCGCCGAGCCCGCTCCCGACTACGCCGCGCTCCGCGCCCAAGTCGCCGCGCTCGGCGAACAGATGGCGGCGCCCGCGATGCATGCCGCCGAGGGTTTCGCGCCCGCCGGTTCGATCAAGCCGCTGTTCTTCGACGGCCTGCCGTATCGGGGAAAACCCACGCGGGTGTTCGCCTGGCTCGGCCTGCCGGAGACGCGCGCCGGAAAAGTCCCCGGCGTCGTGCTCGTGCACGGCGGCGGCGGCACGGCCTTCAAAGAATGGGTGCAAAAATGGAATGCGCAGGGCTTCGCCGCGATCGCGATCGCCGTCGAAGGGCAGACCGATGAGCGCATTCCCGGCGCGCCAGCAGGTGCGCAGTGGCAGCGCCACGCCGCCGGCGGCCCCGCGCGCAAGGGCATCTACGGCGATATGGCGGAGCCGTTGTCCGACCAGTGGATGTATCACGCCGTCGCCGATGTGGTGCTCGCGAATTCGTTGCTCCGCGCGCAACCCGACGTTGACCCGACCCGCGTCGGCGTCTGCGGCATCTCGTGGGGCGGCATCATCACGGCGACGGTGGTGGGCATTGATGCGCGCTTTGCGTTTGGGATTCCGATCTACGGCTGCGGGGCGCTCGATCGCGCGCCCAACCAATACGGCCGCGCCTTGCAGGACCAGGCCGTCTATCTCGAAGTTTGGGAACCGCTGCTTCGTCTGCCGCGCGCCGCGATGCCTCTGCTCTGGCTCACCGGACCGCGCGACGCACATTTCCCGCTCGAGGTGCAGCAGGCGAGCTACCGCGCCGCACCTGGCCCGCGGATGGTTTCCGTTCCGTTCGAGATGAAGCACAGCCATCCTGCCGGGTGGAATCCGCCCGATAGCTACGCGTTCGCGAAGGCCGTAGTCGAAACTGGCCGCCCCTGGGCGCGCGAACTCGTGCAGGAAAATCGCGACGGCACCGCCCGCGCCGAATTCGAAGTCACGCGCGCCATTCGCGGCGCGACACTCATCTACAAACGCGACGCAGACTGGGAACAGACACCGGCCAAACTCGAAACCGCTGCCGATCGCGCGACGGCTTCGGCCGCGGTGCCGGCGGGCACCACCGCCTATTTCTTCAACCTCGAGGCCGACGGACTTACGCTCAGCTCGGAGCTGCAAACAATCACGCCTGCCGCGCCACGCGTGACCGCAGCGTTCCCCGGTTTCAATTGGGACCGCGTGCCACTCAACATTCACTTCGGCAAACGCACGGCCGACGTGACCGACGCTGAGATTGATTTTCTCGCGACGCACAGTCGCTTCATCGCCTTGGAGAAAAGCCATGGCCTTGCCGCGCACGGCAGCACGGAGGCTGGCATCGCCGACACCGCGCGCCGGATCAAGCTACGCAACCCTGACGCGAAGGTGCTCTTCTATTTCAACGCCTTTATCAACTGGCCGGGTTACGACGCCTTCAAAACGTATCGCCCCGAGTGGACGCTGCGCACCGCCGCCGGCGAGATTGTGGCGCATCCCTCCGGCACCCCGCGGCCCGATCCATCGAACGCGGAGTTTCGCGAGTGGTGGAGCGAGGTCGTCGCTGCCGCGCACCGCGACGCGCCACTTGACGGCCTGTTTGCCGACGCGCTGCCGCAGGCGCTCTCGCCCGCGCTGGCGCGCCAGGTTGGCGAGGCCAAAGCCCGCGCCGTCGTGCAAGGGTTGCGCGAGATGCTCGCGCTCACGAAGCGCAAGCTCGGCCCCGGTCGCGTCGTCCTCGTCAACGGGCTTCGCACCACGGATTTTCGCGAGCTGCTCGACTGGGAGGGCATCGACGGCGTCATGATCGAGCATTTCGGCGCGTTCAAAACCGACTCGCCCGCCGACCTCAAAGCCGATCTCGACTCCATCGCCCTCGCCGCCACGAAAGGAAAATTCGTCGTCCTGAAAGGCTGGCCCGGCTTCAACTGGCTCGACGCCGAGATGATGAAGCGCCCGCACGCCGAGCTCCTCCAACTCGCGCGCGAGCGCATCACATTTCCGCTCGCCTGCTTCCTCATCGCCGCGCAATCCGGCTCCCATTTTTGTTACTCGTGGGGCTACACCGACCGCCACGGGATGCTCGACCCTTATCCGGAATTCGACCGCCCGCTTGGCCCGCCCAAAGCAGACGCCCTGTGGACAGGACTCACTGCCACGCGCGAATTCGCCCACGCCTCCGTGTGGGTCGATCTCACCGCCGGCACCGCCCGCATCACGTGGCGTTCACCCTGAAGCCGCACTGCACTGGCAAAGGGTGCTGATGGCCTCGCCTCCCCGTGCCCGCCGGACGCTTGTCGGCTGGCGCTAGCTCCTCTTCGTCTGTGCAGCACGGCGGCACGATGGGGGCATCGCCGTCGCCCGCCGTCCGTGCGGTAAGTATCAACGCGCGGGCAGGGCGAACGCGACCAAACTGCCGCCAGCGGGACGGCCCGATTTCCCACCGCCCGCGGAGATCACGAGAAACTGCCGGCCGCCGACCATGTAGACACTCGGCGTGGCGTTGCCGCTGAAGGGCAGCGGAGCTTTCCAGAGGACGGCGCCCGTATCCTTGTCGAACGCACGGATCGTTTCATCCGCACTGGCGGCGATGAAGAGCAGGCCGCCCGCGGTGACCACCGGGCCGCCGTAATTTTCCGTCCCGGTGGGCGGGATGCCGCGGGCGGAGAGCTGCGGGTATTCGCCCAGCGGCACCTTCCACTTGAGTTGGCCGGTGTTGAGATCGACGGCGTTGAGCGTGCCCCACGGCGGCTTGATCGCCGGATAACCTTCCTGATCGGTCCAGCGCCTGAATCCACCAAACGCATACGCGGGCGTGCGAGCGTCGACGGCTTTGCCCTTTCCTTTGCCTTTGGTTTTCGCGGGGGCCGTGGCCGCCTCATCCGGCCGGCCGGCCGGGTGCGCCGTTTTGCCGAAGACGTAGGCGAGGATCTCCTCGCGTTGCGCGTCGGGGATGCGATCGAAGGCGGGCATGCGGCCGAAGCCCGTCTTGGTGATCTTCGCCACCTCTTCGGGCGAGCGGCGCTTCTCGAGGTCGATCAGCGAGGGAAAGCCCGCCAGCGGAAAACCGGCGCGGTCGATACCGTGGCACGCCGCGCAGTTGATCAGGTAATCGCGCTCGCCACGGGGGAGCGGGGTGCCGTCGGCGCGCCGCGTTTCTACCATCTGCATGATCCACGGAATTTCGTTGATGTTGACGTAGTAAATTCCGTCGGGATCGGCTGCGCCGCCGCCCCATTCCATGCCGCCATCGAAGCCGGGAAACATGATCGTCTCCTTCAAACTCGGCGCGGGGAACGGCCCGAAATTAGGCGAGAGTTTGATCCGATCGCTCGTGAGCGCGCGGGCCTCGGGCGAGATCGGGGATATGTCTGCCTCGGTGTAGTGCTGGCGCATCAGCGGCGCCGGCTTCGTCGGAAACGGCTGCGTGGGCCAGGCCTTTTCTCCCGCGAGATCGGAGGCGGGCACGGGTTTTTCCTCGATCGGCCAGAGCGGCGCGCCCGTGACGCGGTCGAAGACGAACAGATAGCCGTGTTTTGTCCCTTGTGCGACGGCGTCGATTTTCTTGCCGCCGTGAGTCACCGTCAAAAGGACGGGCGCGCACGGCAGGTCCTTGTCCAAGAGATCGTGATGCACGATCTGGTAGTGCCAGAGTCGTTTTCCGGTGGCCGCGTTGAGCGCGACAATCGAGTTGGCGAAAAGATTTTCTCCATGACGGTCGGCCCCGTAGAAATCGGGGGTCGCGGTCTTGGTCGCGACGTAGACGATACCGCGTTTCTCATCCAGCGCCTGGCCGGACCAGGGCATGACGCCGCTCGCGGTCTTGTAGGCGTCGGCTGGCCAGGTGTCATGGCCCACTTCGCCGGGACGCGGAATCAAATGAAAAATCCAGCGGCGTTCGCCCGTGCGAACATTGAGCCCGCGCACCGCACCGGCGCCGCCAAAGCCGCCGATGATGAGCGTATCCTGAAAAATGACACCAGGGGTGTTGAGGCCGACTTGCGGTGTGCCGTCCGCGTCCAGTCCGCTGCCGAGATGGATCGCTCCCTGGTCGCCGAATCCGGCAATGACGCGCCCGGTCTTGGGATCGAGGGCGAAGAGGTAGTTGCCGACGGCGGTGAAGAGCCGCTGCTCGCCGCCGGATTCATTTTCCCAATACACCAATCCCCGCTGCCGCCGGGCCCCGGCGCCGGCGCGTGGTTCGTTGGCGGGATCCCATTTCCACAGCTCGCGACCGGTCGCGGCATCGAGTGCGACGACTTTGCGGCTCGGCGTCGCGGTGTAGAGCACGCCGCCGATGATCAGGTTGTTGGCCTGATATTCGCCCTTTTCGCCGGTGTCGTAGGTCCAGGCGACCGCGAGTTTCGCCACATTGGTTCGGTCAACCTGCTGGAGCGTCGAGTAGAGATTCCGCTGCTTGTTGCCGAGGTAGGTGCGCCAGTCGGCATCGGGCGGGGTCGTCGCGGCGCTCAGCAGTGAGCCGGCCAAACCCAGCATGACCAGCCCCGCCAGCGTAGGCGGGCAAAACGCAAAGGGGGCGCGTGACAGCGGGGACGGGGTAAGGGTCATTGGAAATGGTCTTTCACGCTGCGACGCGAACGACAATGCGCGAAACGCGGAAAGTCACATCGACGAGAGGTTGGGGACAAGCGGTTTCCGGCGCTTTGATCTGCGCGAATCCACACGGACCGGAACGCTTTGCTGAGCCCGGCCCGGTCCCGCCGCGGATCTGCGCGCGACCGCGGTCACGAAACGAGTTTGCGCGCGAGAGCAACCGCGGCTTTACTCGGGACCGGTTGCGACTACCCCACGTCACTTCAATTGCGGATGCGTTGCGTTGCAGGATTTATGTGCAACGTGCCGGGCAGTGCCTTGCGGCTTTGTCTGCCGTGGCCTCGCTGGGGTTTGCGCAAAGCGGGCCCTCCCTCAGCACCACGTTTGCGACCGCGGCAAACCCGTGGTTTCAGAAGAATTGTTTCGAGTGTCACGGGAGCGAGAAAGCCAAGGCGGGACTTAGCGTCGAGCGACTCCTCGCGCAACCGTCGGTCGGGCCGCACGCGGATCAGTGGGAGAAAATCGCCGAGATGCTGGAGACGGGGGAAATGCCGCCGGCGGAAGCTCCGCACCTGCCGACGGAATCCGAGCGCATGGCGGCGGCCGCGTGGGTGCGCGGCACACTGAAAGCCTACGAGACCAAACATGCCGGGGAGCCGGGGCGCGTAACGGTCCGTCGGCTCACCAGCGGCGAGTATGCCTACACGATTCGCGATTTGACCGGGATCGACCTCCCGGTCGCGATCGACGACTCGAGCGATTCGGTGGGGGGCGAGGGGTTCACGAATTTCGGCGATGTGCAGTTCGTGCAGGACGCCACGGTCGAACGCTACCTCGAGGCCGCCAAGCTCGTGGCCGATCACGCGGTGATTGGCGCGGGGCCGCTGCAGTTCTACCCTGATACGGGGAAGACGGGCCTGGAATTGTCCGCCCTGAACCGCATCAACGAGCTCTACGCGACGAAAGGTTTTCGCGTCGTATCCGGCGAGGGAGGACGACCCTTCGGACTGGAGCGCTATGCCCGCGCGTTCTTCGTTGCGTGGCATTTCAAACACCGGGTGGCGTTGAACGAGCCGCACGCGACGCTCCGCGATCTGGCGGCGAAGGAGGGCATCACCGGACGATTTGCGGAGCACGTGTGGTCGGTCGTCAACCGGCCCGCGCTGGGCTTTCCCAGCCGGGAGATGGTCGAGCGCTGGCGGGTTTTGCCGGCACCCGCTGGCGCCGCAGAGTTGCCTGTTACGCTCGCGGCGGTGCGTCTCGGCTGCGACGAGCTGTCGAAGTTTCTGACCACGTGGCCGAGTTGGTTCTTTGCCCGCGGGGATCTGGCCGCGGGTGGAGCGGGGGACGAGAGCCCGCTGATGTTCGACGACAAGGCACTGCAAGTCGTGCCGACGCACCGCTACTCTTATGTGCTGGGTGGCGGTCGTGGCGGGCGCGGGAGGGGTGCACCTGCGCCCGCACCGGGAACACCGCTGAAAATATTTCTGACGTTCACTGACATCAACCCGACCCCGGCGGGCAAGCCTGTCGTCCTCTGGAGAAACCCGCGTTTGATCACCCGGGGCGCCCCCGTCTTCACCCCGGGCACTGCGGAAACGCCGGACGCCACTGCCGTCGCCGCTGCGGCCGCGGTGGGTGCTCGCCGCCGTTTCCCCTCAGGGCCAATCCTCTCGACTCAAGCCTTGCGCGCGGCGCTGCCGGCGGAAGTGGCTGCGTCGCTCGCATTTGGTGCGAGCCCGGATGGGAGCCTGATGGGGGCGGATGATTTTGCGACGACGGGCTCCGTGTCGTTCGAAATCCCGGCGCCGCCCGCGGGCGTCAGCGTCGAACTGCAGTTGGACGCTGAGCTCGGCGCAGATCGTAATGCCGTGGTGCGCCTCGTCGTAGCCGATCGCGCGGAAGGTCCGGCGCGCGGCGGCCAGGCACGGGTTTTCCTGGGCGATCCCGCCAGTGCGGGTTACCGCACTTTTCGCGCCGGCATCGCCGAATACGTGGCGCTGCTCCCGCCTAACTCGCACGGCGAGGCGAATCCCGCGGACAAGGATCCCGTGCCGCTGCCGTTCGATAACACTTATAACAGCCCCGAGCACGATGCGTTCGTGATGAAGGTGAAGTATCAACGCACGGACGCGTTTTTCACCGACAACATGGTTGATGGTGCCGACCGCGCCCGGCTGAACCACGCCTGGAACGACCTCTTCGGTTCCTGGCCCTACCACGATGCCTACCTGGGCATGCTCGCGGAGCACTACGAACTGAAATTGAAGAGCGCTCGTATCCAGGAGATGGATCCGGAGCAGGTGGCGGCGCTGCCAACGGAAGCGCGGTCGCACGTGACTTCGCTGCGGGCACACTACGATGCAGTGATGGCAGCGCACGCGGCCGCCCAGCCGGGTCACGTGGCTGACGCACTCGAGTTTGCCAGCCGCGCGTGGCGCCGGCCGTTGACCGGGGCGGAGAAAACCCGGTTGCGTTCCTATTATGACCGTTCGCGCGCCACAAACGCGATGGATCATGACGCGGCCGTGCGTGCGCTGCTCGCCCGGATCCTCGTTTCACCCGAGTTCATCTACCGGCTCGAGCCGGCGGAGAGCCGGGCTGAGCGACCGCTCAACGATTGGGAAGTGGCAAGCCGGATGAGTTTCTTCCTGTGGTCGTCGATTCCCGACGCGGAGTTGCGCCGCGCGGCGGCCGCCGGGGAGCTGAGCGCCCCCGCGGGGCTCGCTCGCCAGGTGAAGCGCATGACGGCCGACCCCAAGGCGCGACGGCTCGCGACGGAATTCTTCGGGCAGTGGCTGGGCTTTTACCGGTTTGATCAATTTCGCGGGGTCGATACCGGACGCTTTCCCGAGTTTACGGACGAGGTGAAGGCGGCGATGTATGATGAAGCGCTTGCCACGTTCGAGTATCTGGTCCGGCAAGAGCGTCCGCTGAGCGAGCTGCTCCACGCCGACTACACGTTTCTCAACGAACCGCTCGCCCGATTCTACGGCATCGAGCGCGGCGGGATGGCGAAGGACGTGGCGAAGATTGACGGCGCGAACGCCTTCAATCGCGGCGGCGCGCTTCGGCTGGGCGCGGTGTTGACGACGACCTCCGCGCCACTGCGCACGAGTCCCGTGAAGCGCGGCGACTGGTTGCTGCGGCGTATCCTCGGCACGCCTACGCCACCGCCACCGCCCGATGCCGGCTCGCTCCCGTCCGACCCTCAGGTGTTTGGCGGCCTTTCGCTGCGGGAGAAACTAAACGAGCACAAACGCAACCCAAGCTGCGCGAACTGCCATCTGCGCATCGACCCGCTCGGGTTTCCGCTGGAGGGATTCGATGCGATCGGGCGCACCCGCACCCAGTATCAGGACGGCGTGCCCGTGGACGTGACAGGGGAATTTGCCGACAAGACAGTGATTGTGGGCGCCGACGGCCTCCTGAAATACCTGGAGGGTAAGGAATCGCTGGTGATGAGAACGCTCGCCAAAAAGATGCTCGGCTACGCGCTCGGCCGCACGATCCTCGCCTCCGACCGGCCCCTGCTCGACGAACTCACCGCCGCCGGCGGCAACGCGACATTCTCTGATCTCGCCCTGAAGATTGTTAACAGCCGCCAATTCCGCCATCGGCAGGGCCAGGACGACGACGCGACTCGTCCGTCGCAATAAACGCAAAGAACATCATGAGTATCCATTCCCGCATGACCCCATCGCAGCCACTGACGCGGCGTCATTTCTTGCGGGGCGTGGGCGTCGCTCTGGCGCTCCCGTGGATGGAGTCCATGCCGCTTTTTGGCCAGACGACGCCGGCGACCTCGAAGTCCAACACGCCGCCGCTGCGTTTGGGCATCGTGTTTTTCTCGAATGGGGTGGAGCCGATTCACTGGTGGGCGAAAGGCCAGGGCGCCACGATGGAGATCGGCCCGGCTCTGCAGCCGATGCTGCCGCACCGCGAGGACATGGTGTTCATCCGCGGGCTCTACAATTCGACCGCCGCCGCATCGACCAGCCCGCACCTCGGTCGGATGAACTTGTTGTCGGGCGCCAGCGTCAGTCTCGATCCGGGCGATATCCGTGTCGGCACTACGATGGATCAGGTGCTTGCCTCCCGGATCGGAGGCCGCACGGCGGTTCCCAGCCTGGTGCTCGGCATCGAGCCGAATGAGCTCCGCCTCGAGGACGGCCTCTCCATGATCTACGGTTCGAGCCTGTCGTGGATTTCGCCCACCAAGCCGGCGACGAAGGAAATTTATCCCTCCCGCACCTTCGATCGCCTGGTCGGCGACGGCACTGGGCGGCCGCTCGACCGCAGCATTCTCGACGAAGTGCGGCAGGATTCGCAGAGCCTCCGACGGAAGATCAGCCGCGGTGACAGCGTCAAACTCGAGGAATATCTCGAGTCCATCCGCGATATCGAAAAACGGATCGACCGCGCGGCCAAGGATGAGCGGCTGGAGGGCTGGCGACCGACGCTGGCGCAGCCGAACCTGCCGCGCCCCAAAAACGGGCTCCCGCAGGATGTGCCCGACCACATGAAGCTCATGCTCGATCTGATCGTGTTGGCCTTCCAGATGGACAAGACGCGCATCGCGACGCTTATGCTCAACAACGATCTTTCCCAGATGAACTTCAAGTTCCTGGACGGCGTGCAGGGCGCGTTGCACCTCGACCTCACGCACAACGGGCGCGCAGCGGAGAAGGAGGCGATGTATCTCAAGACGAATCAATTTCACCTCGCGCAGTTCGCCTACCTCACGCAGCGCATGAAGGACATCCAGGAGGGCGAGGGTAGCCTGCTCGACAATTCCATTCTCATGCTCGCCTCGAGTCTCTTCGACGGCGATGCTCACAGTGCCGAGCAGCTTCCGATTTTGCTCACCGGCAAGGGCGGCGGATCGCTCAAGACCGGGCGGATTCTCGATTACCTCACCGCCGGCGATGACAACCGCCAGGCGTGCCGGCTGCACCTGTCACTGATGGACCGCATGGGCGTGAAGCTGGACCGTTTCGGCGATGCGAGTGCGCGCCTCGCCGAGCTGTAGAAATTTCCGCGGCTGCTGTCCTCGGCCGCGCCTCCCGGTTTTTTCTATGAAGCTTCGTCGGCTCAGTTTTTTCATCGCACTCGTCAGTCTCGCGTGCGCACAAACGCGTCCACCGCTCGTCTCGCCGGAGGTTCATCCGGATCGCCGCGTGACTTTTCGCGTCGCCGCGGCCAAAGCCACCGAGGTCACCCTCACATGCGATTGGCAGGCCGCCGCGCAGAAAATGGAGAAGGGCGAGGACGGCACGTGGAGTCTGACGGTCGGGCCGCTCGCACCCAGCAGCTACATTTACTCGTTCAACGTCGATGGCGTCGCGATCCCCGATCCGATCAACCCACACATCAAACTTCGTGCCCGCACGTCGGCCAGCATCGTCCAGGTTTCCGCCGCCGGCGCCCAACCCGCGCTCGACGAAATGCGCGATGTGCCCCACGGCGCCGTCGAAATCAATTGGCACAAATCTCCCGTCCTCGACGGCGAGACGCGTTCCGTGTGGGTCTACACGCCGCCCGGCTACGCTGCGGAAAGCGCGCGTCGTTATCCGGTGCTGTATTTGCTGCACGGTAACAATGACCGTCCGCCCGGCTGGATCGATGTCGG
>JANPIT010000402.1:0-5550 GCA_031425115.1 Opitutaceae bacterium
ACCGCCGTGAAGAACACGCCAAACTCGTCCGACGAGCCGAGGGGATGCGTCGTCTTTCGAAACTGACAGCGCAAGCCGCCGTCGAACACGCCGCCGTGAATCTGAGTGTTACCGACATCGAGGCAGAGGAGCATGGGAGTAAGATGAAAGCAGTTTTTCCAAAGCCGACGCGAGCGCTGGGCGATCGTCAAAACGCCCGACAATTTCCGACCCTTGCCAGATGTCCGCCGGAAAAATCCCATCGTCAGCGCGCCATGCGCCCGTCGCCCGCCGCGCTGACACCGCGCGTAACAACACCACGTCGTGCCGCTCTCGGGCGAAGGGTTCCGCCAGAATCGCACCGGTCGCCCCCGTGCTGGTGTTGGCGATCATGCGCACGCCGTCGATCGGCTCGAGCGTAGCAGCACCCACGAAACGCAAAGCCGCGTCGGTGGCGACGGTGCGCACCCGGTGCCCGCGTTGCACCAGTTGCGAGATCGCTTCGCACGCTTTGTAGCACGCGATCGAGCCAGAGAGGATGAAAAGGATATTAGAGCCGGACATTGTCGATCAGCCTCACGCCTTCGAGTCGCACCGCGCCCAATCGGACCCCGTCCACGTCCTCTACATAGTCGACCTCGAAACTTTTCGACCGCAGCCGCTCTGCAGCCTCCGCTGCATCCCGCGCGGAGCGCAAGACACGGGGAAACGCTGCCGCGCGGACCCGCGCCAGCGGCGATAGACGTTGGTTGCGCGAGCTCAGCGCCAGTCCGTCCACGGCGCGGACGGTGGGGCAAGCGACGACCTCTATCGGCAATAGAAGTGCGCGCACCATCCCGCGAACGAGCTGGAGTTGCTGCCAGTCCTTTTCGCCGAAATAAGCGCGCGTGGGTTGCACGGCGTTCAGTAGCTTCAGCACCACCGTGAGCACTCCGTCGAAATGTCCGGGTCGCTGGGCCCCTTCCCAGCGGAGGCTGAGCGAGTTCTCGGTGACGCGGTAGTGATAGCTATCCGGATACAGGTCCTCCGGCGGCGGCGTCCAGACCGCGTCCACAAACGGCCGCGCCAGGTCGATGTCGGCTTCGAGGGTCCGGGGATAGCGCACCAGATCACCGGGGTCGTTGAACTGCGTCGGGTTCACAAAAACGCTGAGGACGACGCGCTCATTCTCCGCGCGCGCTCGTTCCAGCAGCGCTCGATGCCCCTCGTGCAGGGCGCCCATCGTCGGCACAAAGCCCACGCTGCGTCCTACCCATTCCGGAGAGGACCGCAATCGTCGCCATTCCGCCAAGGTCGCGCACGTTTGCATCAGCCTAAAACCTCCTCTCGGGCCGGAAAGTTCGCCGTGCGCACATCGCGCACGAAGCCATTCACGGCCTCGCGCACCACGTTGTGCCCATCGAGATAACGGCGAGCGAAACGCGGCTGAAATTGCGCCTGCAGCCCCAGCAGATCCGACAGCACGAGCACCTGCCCCGCGGTCGCCGCGCCCGCCCCGATGCCGATCGTGGGAATCGTGCGTGCCTCGGTGACGGCCCCCGCCAATGCCGCTGGCACGCACTCGAGCACCAGCGCGAAGGCCCCAAGCGTTTCCAACGTTTCTGCTTCCCGGGTGACTCGATCCGCCTCGGCCAGCGAGCGCCCCTGGAGTCGGTATCCACCCAATTGATGCACCGACTGCGGGGTGAGGCCGAGATGACCCATCACGGGAATCCCACTGCCCACGAGGTGCGAAATCACTTCCTCGTGGCCGGTGACGCCTTCAATTTTTATCGCGGTCGCCCCGGCCTGCATCAACGCGCCCGCCGCGTCGGTCGCGGCGTTGATGCCACGTCGCACGCTCAGAAAAGGCATGTCCGCGACGACCACGATCTCCGGCGCGCCGCGGCGAACTGCTGCCGTGTGCGTGCACATCATTTCGATGGTGGCATGGATTGTAGACGGAAACCCATGCGCCACCATCGCGACACTATCGCCCACGAGAATGGCGTCGGTCTCAGTCTCGGCCAGGACCCGCGCCATGAGCGCGTCGTAGGCCGAGATCATGACAATCGGGAGTTGTTCGCGCTTCGCGCGCGAGAAATCGAGAATCGTCTTCATTCCGCCTCCGCAGTTTCCCACGATCGGAAAACCTGCGGACAGGCGGCGATGGACAGGGGTGCTTTTCGCATTGCGATGAAGCCTCGTGGTCCGAGGGAGGTGATGGATTTTGGCGTCCGGTCGCGATCGAGTTCGCGCTAGACAGATCCACGTTTGCTGAATCGGGCACTGCCGCAAATGCAAAGTGTGTCAGTGCCCTCGTAACTAATCCGCCCGGCGGCGAATTTTTTTAGCGCCCAGCCTTGTCCTTCGCCGCTAGTCGGATGATTTTGCGGACACAAACCCCCTGCCCCGCGTCTTGCCTGTTCGGACTATGCCATGAACTCGATTCCCACTCCATCGCCCGCGCCCTTCGTGTCCACCCGCCGGCCGGTCTCACGCCGCCGTTTCCTCCAGGGCGCCGGCATCGCGCTGTCGCTCCCATTTCTGGAATCGATGCTGCCGACATTTGCGCGCGCGGCGACGTCGTCGAATCCGCTCGCGCCCAGCGCCAAGCCGCGCCGGATGTTCGCCATCTGCAACAACCTCGGCCTCTTGGGCGACCAGTTTTTCCCCACGGGCACAGGCCGCGATTACGTGGCGTCGCCCTACCTCAAACATCTTCAGACGCACCGGAACGATTTCAGTGTGTTCAGCGGTGTCTCCCATCCGAACGTCGACGGCGGCCATCCCGCGGACGTCTGTTTCCTAACCGCCGCGCCCCATCCGGGCAGCAGCTCATTCCGGAATACGATTTCACTCGACCAGCACGTCGCGGAACACATCGGGACCCTCACGCGTTTTCCGTCACTGACCCTCAGCGTAAACACGCGCACAAAAAGTCTTTCCTGGACCGGCAGCGGCGTGGCCATACCGCCCGAGGAGAAAGCTGCCGATGTGTTCAAACAGCTCTTCCTGCAGGGCTCACCCGCGCAGGTCGCTGCCCAAATCCGTAAACTGGATACAGGCCGCAGCATTCTCGACACCGTGGCGGGTCAGGCGAAGGAACTGCAGCGGAGCGTTGGCGCGCGCGACCGCGACCGGCTCGACCAATACTTCACCAGCGTCCGCGACCTCGAGCACCGCTTGCAGGCTTCCGCCGGCTGGGAGCAGAAGCCCAAGCCCGTGGTGAATGCGCCGCTCCCGATCGATCCGGCGGGCCCCGAGGCCTACATGAAAAAAGTGAAGGTCATGTATGATTTGGCGCGACTGGCCTTCGAAACCGACTCCACGCGCGCGATCACCCTGATGCTGGATAGTGTCAGCACGCCCGTGCTCGACCTCGATGAAGGCGAGATCAAGGACGGCTATCACAACCTGTCGCACCACGGAAAGTCCGAGGACAAACGCTCGCAGCTCAAGACAATCGACGAGTGGCACATGAAGCTCCTCGCCGGCCTCATCGGTGACTTGAAGGCGGTGCGCGAGGCGGAAGATAGCCTGCTCGATCGCACGATGGTGCTCTACGGTTCCAACTTCGGCGATGCCAACGCCCACACGTGTTTCAATATGCCCACGCTTCTGGCCGGCGGCGGTTTCCGGCATGGTCAGCACCACGCGTTCAGCACCACGAGTAATTATCCCCTGCCCAATCTCTACGTTTCCATGCTGCAGCGCATGGGCATCGGATCGGACCGTTTTGCGTCTTCGACCGGCAGCATGAAGGGATTTGAACTGGCATGATTTTGCCAAACTTGCCGCAAGTTCCGCGAACCTCCTGCGTGCGTCGGTTTCGAATGGAGCCGCGGATGGCCGGGGCGACGTCAGTCGCCGCCCTCGTTGCGCTCCTGTTTGCTAGTGCTGCGCCGGCCGCACCGCTCCCGGCCGCATCCGCCGCGCTCATTGAAAGCTACTGCGCGGGCTGCCATGACGATGTGGAGAAGAAAGGCGGGCTCGATCTTACCGCGCTGAAATTTGCCCCGGACGACCGCGCTAATTTCGCGCACTGGGTGAAGGTCCATGATCGCCTGCAAGCCGGCGAGATGCCGCCGAAGGGCAAGAAGCGACCGGACGCCGCAGCGCTCGAGGCGTTTGTCACGTCGCTCTCGCAGACGCTGACGGCGAGTGAACGCGAGAGCGTCGCCCGCGAGGGCCGCGCCACGCAGCGCCGCTTGAACGGCTACGAATACGAGAACGCGCTGCGCGACATTTTCCACGCGCCGTGGCTGCAGGTCAAAGGTCAGTTCCCCGAAGACGGCGAAGCGTTTCGTTACAACAAAATCGGCGACGCCCTCGATGTTTCGCATGTGCACATGGCGCGCTACATGGCAGCGGCGGACTACGCCATCCGCCAGGTGCTCAGCGTGAAATACGAGCAGCCCAAGACGGCGACCACGCGCTACTACGCGCGCGACCAGCGGACGCTCACGAGCAAGTTCACCGGCAGTATTTTCAACTCCTCGCCCGACCGGATGACGTATCCAGTCATTGGACTCAACACCGCGCAGCCCGAAGTGCGCTGGTTGCGCGCACCGCTGACCGTGGGCGACAGCGACCCCGTTCAGCGCGAGCAGGAGGCGGTGGCGTGGGTTTCGAGCAATTATGTGACCGGCTTTACCTACCGCTGGGATCAGTTCCGCGCGCCAGTCGCAGGGCGTTACCGCGTTAAGTTTAGCGGCTACACGTTGTGGGTTCCCCCCGGCGGCGTGCAGATGTCCTTCAAGGGCGAGACGGACAAGGTCGGCACGCCGCGCCCGCCAAATCCTAATGTCGGCGACTACGATCACCCGCAGCCAGGCCGACGGCACGAGCCTGTCACCGTTTACACCCGCAATGGCATCATGAACCGCCGGGTCGGTGAATTTGACCTCACGCCAGAACCCGCCGTCTACGATCTCGGCGAGGTCTGGCTACTCGCCAACGAGACGCTCGTGCCCGATGCATCGCGGCTGTATCGCTCGCGCCCGAACAATTTCCGGAATCCGCTCATGACCCCCGAGGGCGCGCCCAGCGTGGCGTTTCGCTGGATGGAGATCGAGGGCCCGATTTACGATGCGAACTCCACGGCGGGTTACGCGCTCCTCTTTGGCGATCTACCGGTCACCAAAGCGTTAGCGAGCCAACCTGGAATTTCGATTCCCTATGTGGCGCGGGGCGACCGTCGCGACAAAAGCGGCCGTAATGCCGGTCAGCGCGTGGACCCCGCCGACGAGCTGCTGATCGATGTCGTCTCGCGCGACCCCGAGCGTGACGCGACGCGGCTGATGCGCGGTTTCCTGGCCAAGGTCTACCGCCGGCCCGTGATCGAAGCCGATGTGCAACGCTTCGTCGCGCTCGTCAAGGAACGCCGCGCCGCGGGACTGAGTTTCGCGGAGGCCATGATTGCGGGTTACACCGCCGTGCTGGCATCGCCTGGTTTTGTGTTCCTCGACGAGAAACCCGGCGCGCTCGACGACTACGCTCTCGCCACGCGACTCTCGCTCTTCCTCTGGAATTCCATCCCGGACGAAACGCTCCGTGCGCGGGCCGCCGCAGGCACACTGCGTCGCCCCG
>JANPIT010000403.1:0-4747 GCA_031425115.1 Opitutaceae bacterium
TTCGTGCTCCGAACCAACTCCTGCGCGATGTCGCCGCGGTAGAAACGATCGTTCGCCGCCATGATCGCCGCCTTGCGATCCTTGCCCGCGGCGAGCGCCGTGCGTTCCGCCTCGACCAGTTTGCGCAGCGTTGCGGCCAAATCGGGCTGACGGAAAATATCGCCGCCCTGTTGCGCGGCCCGCTTCTCCGGATCCTTTTCATCGAGGTGAGGCAGGAAAAGTTTTTTGGCATACGGCCATTTCACGATCTCGCCGCGATGTTTCTCCACTGCATCGACGGCTTGCTGCTCGATCGGATAGCCGTCCGCCATCGTGATTGAAGGGGCGAGCACTTCGGCGAGCGACAGGGTGCCGAACTCCGCGAGCATCACGAAGAGCCCACCCGGCGTGCCGGGCGTGACCGCGGAGAGCGGGCCGTATTCCGGCGGATACGGCATTTTCTTTTCGCGGTAGAATTCCGCGGTCGCGCCGGTGGGCGCCACGCCCAGGGCGTTGATGCCAATGACTTTTTTCGTGTGCGGATTGTAGATCAGCGCCTGCGTCTCACCGCCCCAGCCCAGCGTATCCCACATCGTGCACGTCGCCGCGAGCATCGCGCAGGTGGCATCGACGGCATTTCCGCCCTTCATGAACATCGTCGCGCCCGCCGTCGCGGCGAGCGGCTTGCCCGTCACGGCGACCCAATGCGTGCCATGCAACACAGGCTTCGAGGTCCGCTGGGCCATCAGCGCCGGCACGACGGCGACACCAGTCGCCGCCAGCACAGCAAGAAACCGAAAACCATTCAGAGGAGAGCGCATAATGGGAGGGGAGCCGAAGAAGCGTGCGTCGCGCGATCGCGCGGCGCGGGAAACCCATGTCGCGCTGCGAGCGCTCGGTCAATCGCAACGCGGCACCCGGCATCGCGCCGGCCCGCCCGTCGCGAGCCCGATCCTGCCGGAGAGTAACTTGGCGAAGGGCCGTGCGGCGCTTTTCACTTCTCCCGGTTCCGCGGGTGAAACTTGGCGTGGTGATCGAGCAGCCGCTGCGGCTCGACCGCGGTGTAGATTTGGGTCGTGGAGATACTGGCGTGTCCGAGCATTTCCTGGATTGCGCGCAGATCCGCGCCGCCGGTGAGCAGGTGCGTCGCGAACGAATGGCGCAGCGCATGCGGCTTCACGTTTTTCGTGATGCCCGCGCGTTTCGCGTGCGCTTTCACAATCATCCACAACCCCACGCGTGAAAGCGCGGTGCCATTCTTGTTGAGAAAAAACTGGCTGCCCGTGCGCGGCTTCACGAGATGCGGTCGGCCCAAGGTCAAATACGCCGCGAGCGCTTCGCAGGCCTTTCCGCCCACCGGCACCACGCGCTCCTTGGCCCCTTTGCCGAAGACGCGCATGAACCCTTCCTGCAAATCGATCTGCTGCAGCGTCAGCCTCGATAATTCTGAAACCCGCAGCCCACTTGAATAGAAAAGCTCGAGCAACGCGCGGTCGCGCAGCGCTCGAGGATCGCTGCCCACGGGCGCGGCGACCAGCCGGCCGATTTCCGCTTCCGTGAGCGTCGCGGGCATCTTGCGCTGAGGCTTCGGGCCGCTGAGCAACGCCGTGAAATCATCGTCGCGGACTTTCTCGCGGACGAGAAAACGCGCCAGCATCCGCAGTGCGCTCAATTTTCGCGCGAGACTCGCGACCGCGTAGTTCGCCGTGGAGAGCGAGTGCACCCACGCCGTCGAGTGCTCATAGCTGACGGCGCGCCAATCGGCCGCGCCACGTTTTCCGAAAAACTTTGCCGCTTGCTCAAGATCGCGCCGATACGCGGCCGTCGTGTGTTTCGACAAACCGCGTTCGAGATCGATGAACGCGAGAAACGCGTCGATGTCGTTGGCGAAGCCGCCGATGCCGGCTGAGACCGGCGGGAGAAAACTCGGGCGGCGTTTCGGCATTTCCAATTCCTCCACAAAAAAGCCGCGAGTATCGCGGCTGGCGCAGATGGATTATCTAGCTCTGCGGCATCTGCAGGTCCGCGGCGGAAAAACAAAATCTCCGCTCAATACTGCCGGCGACGTGGCGCTGGCACGTAGTTGGAGTTGGTCTCTTTCATCCGGAAAGTGATGCGCGCCTTCTCCAGATCGTAGGGACTCATCTCCATTTTCACCGTGTCGCCCGCCGCGATCTTGATGAAGTTCTTCCGCAGCTTACCCGAGATGTGCGCGAGCACGACGTGTCCGTTGGCGAGCTGGACCTTGAACATGGTGCCCGGGAGCACCGAGACGACCTTTCCCTCTACTTCAATCGCGTTATTATCAAGAGACATGGGAAACGCGGTGTGCGAGCGCTGAGCGATGGGTCATGGTGTCGGTCGTCAAAAGCACCTTGTAAGGCAGATTCAGCCGGCCTTAGTCAAGGTTTCCCTCTCTCCGGTAGTGGGTCAGTTTGGATTTGCCCGCATTGGTCGCGGCGGTCTTGGTGACACGATGCGGACAGATCCCGTTTGGAATCTTTACGGTCTTTGGAAAAAGCACCCAGCCGGAAAAGTCGAGATTCGTAAGAGCAACGCTGCCCCCAAAGTGCAGCAAGCCGTCGACAAGGCGCATAAACCAGAGAAGCCGTCATCTAAGCGGCTTCGGTAGCGGGTTACGCTTGCCCCCTGAGCCTCGGGCATATCGAGCAGCGCGACCATGTCGGCAATCCCCCACACGCGCTTTGAGACGCATGCTTCCATCGCGGGAGTAACGCGAAGGAAGCCGGGATTTCAACCCACGTGTGGAGTGCAGGCGAAATCGTTGTTTTGCTCGACATACCTGAGGCCGTCGCCGCCTAAGGCTGGGAAAATAAAAAACCCGGGATTCATCACCAGCAGCGAATGAACGCCACTGACGCTAGGAATGGCCCCGGGGCAGTGAGCACACAATCGATCCTTTCCGTGCAAAGTAAAGCCCAGGATTTGGAGCTTATTAAGAAAGCGCTATCGCGCGAACGGTTTGAGTCGCACCGCAAAGATGCAAACGAGCCGGACGAAAAGGTGTTCGAGCGTTACCAATGGAATGCGGTTATTTGCGAGCACTTTTATAGTCCACTTCGGATCCTTGAAGTTGTGTTACGCAACAGCTTTGACGAAGCGATTTCGGCAAAGTCCGGGGACCGGAATTGGCTAACTAAAGTGCCCTCCACGCTGAACGAAAAGCAGCAGGCTGCGGTGAGGGAGGCTCATGCGTTTTTGGCCGATCGCCAACGGACGATTACACAAGCGCGAGTTGTCCAAGAGATGAGCTTCGGATTTTGGACGAGCCTACTCAATGGCCGATACGAGCAATTGTTCCACGCGATCGGCGCACAGGTTTTCCTTGGAATGCCTAGATCGCAACGCACGCGCGGCAATGCTTCTCATCGATTCGAAAGCATTCGAACGCTTCGTAATCGAATCTTCCACTTCCGGCGCATCTGGAATCGTCCGGACCTCCAGCGAGACTACGACCAAATTCTCGAGGCGATCGATTGGGTGAATCCAGACGCGCGCAGGCTCTTACTTCCGGAAGGGTCAGAAAACAAATTCTCTGCTGTCTTGGCGCTGAGGCCGTAAATTCCACTACCCTCTCTCCAGCTGAACATGCCCGAGCCCTCCGCCGCGCCGTCGCCCCCGCCCTGCCCGTTCGAAAAACGGTTTCCCTCACAGTTGGTGCGTGACGACGTGTTCTTCATGAGTCTGGCGTTTAACCAGGCCATTGATGCCTGGCGGCAGGACGAGGTTCCCATCGGCGCCGTGATCGAGATAGGGGGCGAGATCGTCGGCTCCGCACACAATACCGTGGAGTGCGCCCGCGATCCCACCGCGCACGCCGAGATGCTCGCGATCACGCAGGCCGCCGGGAAGTTGGGTGATTGGCGACTCGAAGGCGCGACCGTCTACGTCACCAAGGAGCCGTGCCCAATGTGCTCCGGCGCGATGCTCATGTCGCGCGTCAAACGGGTCTGTTACGCCGTGCCCGACCCGAAGATGGGCTGCCTCGGCGGTGCCACCAATCTCAACGATCTGCCGCGCGTGAACCACCACGTGGAGCTGACGGCAGGCGGCGTGCTGGAAAGCGAGTGCCGGGATCTGCTGCAGGCTTTCTTTCGGTTGAAGCGCAGCGTTGCAGAGTAGCGCAAAGTTGACGCAACCGCGCGGCGGTGCATCAGTTGCCGTCCGCATTCGCGTTCTTCCAATCAGAAAACAGACCCACCACTCCCATGGCATTCGAACTTCCGAAACTCCCTTACGCTCCCGCCGCCCTCGAACCGCACATCGACGCCAAGACGATGGAGATTCACCACGGCAAGCATCACCAGGCTTACGTGACGAACGCCAACAACGCGCTCAAGGATCAGCCGGCCCTCGCCGCGCTCGACGTGAATGCGCTCATCGCCGACTTGAGCAAAGTCCCCGAAGCCATCCGCGGACCCGTGCGCAACAACGCCGGCGGCCACAGCAACCACTCGTTCTTCTGGACGATCATGGGACCGGGCAAAGGCGGCGCGCCCAAGGGTAAACTCGCCGAGGCGATCAATGCCACTTGGGGCTCGTTCGACAATTTCAAGACCGAGTTCACCAAGGCCGCCACAACGCGCTTTGGCTCTGGCTGGGCCTGGCTCTACGTCGGCGCGGACAAGAAAGTCGCCATCGGATCGACCGCGAATCAGGACAGCCCGTTGATGGGCAAAGCGGTGGCGGGCATCGAGGGCAAACCCGTCATCGGCCTCGATGTCTGGGAGCACGCCTACTACTTGAA
>JANPIT010000404.1:0-5762 GCA_031425115.1 Opitutaceae bacterium
GTGACGAGATAGACGTGGCGCATGGCTCAGGCTTCCAGCTCCGTGATGGCCGTGCCGCCGGCCTTCTCGAGAAGCGCCTTGGTGTTGGCGAAATTAAAACGCGGATCGCGGGCCTCGATCACGATGAAAAACGTGTCGTCCATGCCGCGGCGGATTTGGTCGTATTTCAGCACCGGATGATAATGCATCGGCAGCCCGTTCACGAGGAACATGCCGATGATCGTAGCGAACGCGGTGAAAAGAATCGTGAGCTCATAGGCCACCGGAAACGCGAACATCGGCGAGAAGAGCGGTTTGCCGCCGACGATCAGTGGGTAGTCCACCGCACCGGTCCACCAGATCATCGTCATGCCGGTGAAAAAACCGGTGATACCGCCCATGAGCGAGATACGCGGGACGATCGAGCGCCGCAGCCCCATGGCTTTGTCGAGCCCGTGGACAGGGAACGGCGTGATGCAGTCCCAATTGCGGTAACCAGCATCGCGCACGTGCTCGGCCGCGTGGTAGAGCGCGGGCGCTGTAGTGAAGGTGGCGATCAGGCCGTAAGGTTGGGCAGCCATGGTCGGTTAGTGTTTGCCCCCGTGAACGTCGCCATGACCGTGCTCCGTGTTGTGACCGTGGCCACCGTGGACGTCCGCCTGCGGCGTAACGGCCTTCAACTCAGCCATCGGCATGATGGGCAGGAAGCGAATGAAGAGGAGGAAGAGCACCGAGAAGACGCCGAACGTCCCGAAGAACGTGAAGATTTCCACGATGGACGGGCTGTAGTAACCCCAGCTCGAAGGCAGGAAGTCGCGGGCCAGCGATGTCACGATGATGACGAAGCGCTCGAACCACATGCCGACGTTGACGAAAATCGAGAGCACCCAGACGAACGTCGTGTTGTGACGGACCGCCTTGAACCAGAAGAATTGCGGCGTGATCACGTTACACGAAATCATGATCCAATAGGCCCACGAGTAATGGCCGAAGGCGCGATTGATAAACGCGAAGCCTTCATACGGATTCGCGCTATACCACGCGATGAAGAACTCCATGCCGTAGGCGTAGCCGACGATCGTGCCGGTCGCCAACGTGATCTTACACATGCAGTCGATGTGATACTGCGTAATGAGATCTTGGAGACCGTAGATCGCGCGGAGCGGCAACATCAGCGTCAGCACCATGCCGAAGCCGGAGAAAATGGCGCCCGCCACGAAATAGGGAGGGAAAATCGTCGTGTGCCAGCCCGGGAGCAGCGACACGGCAAAGTCGAACGAAACGATGGTGTGCACCGAGAGCACGAGCGGCGTCGAGATGCCGGCCAGGATCAGGTAGGCCATCTCGTAGTTGCTCCAGTGGCGGTTCGAACCGCGCCAGCCCATCGCGAACAAGCCGTAGAGGAACGAGCGGAATTTGTTACCCGCGGCGTAGAACCGGTCGCGGAGGACCGCGAGGTCAGGAATCAGACCGATATACCAGAAGAGAACCGAGACCGTGCCGTAAGTCGAAACCGCGAACACGTCCCACTCGAGCGGCGAGCGGAAGTTCTGCCAGATGACGTTCGAATTCGGGATCGGGAAGAGATACCAGGCATACCACACGCGACCGACGTGGAAGACCGGGAAGATCGCGGCGCAGACCACCGCGAAGATCGTCATGGCCTCAGCGGCGCGATTGATGGACGTGCGCCATTTCTGGCGGAGCAAACACAGGATCGCAGAGATGAGCGTGCCGGCGTGACCGATACCGATCCAGAAGACGAAGTTGACGATGTCCCACGCCCAGTTGACCGGATTCGCGTGGCCCCAGACGCCAACGCCCGTGGCGACGAGGTAGGTGATGCCACCGACGGTGAACGAGGCGACAAAGCAGGCGACGATGAAGCACACCCACCACCACGCGGGCGTCTTGCCCTCGATGATGCCGCAGATTTTTTCCGTGATCCACGAGAAGGAGCGGTTGTTTTCAACGAGGACGGCGCGCGGTAGCACGGCCGGCTTGACCTCTTTGAGGATCGCCGGCGCGGCGACCGCATGATCAGCAGCGTGGGCCATTAGCTAAGTCCTCCGAATTTCTTGACGGCTTCGAGCGCACCGTGACCGGGCGCTTTCTTCTCGGCCTTCTTTTCGCCGCCGTGCGAATCGTGGCTGCCACCGTGGCCATGCCCGTTGCCGTGCGTCTGGGGCACGTTTTTCTTGTCGTATTCCACGCGGCTCATCGGGAGCGCGGTGTAATCCGGCATCATCGGGTTAGGATTCCGCAGCTTGCCGGAATACGTCGTGCGGGGACGCACGTTGAGATAGCCAAGGACGGCGTAATCCTGCTCGCGTGCCTTCGCCTTCGCGACGGCGCTCTCGGTATCGAGGATGTTGCCAAACACAATGGCGTCGACCGGGCAGGTCTGCTCGCACGCCGTCTTGATCGTGCGGTCAGGCACGACGACGTCGCCGGGGCGGCCTTCCTTGGCGACCTTTACCTTGTGTTGAATCTTTCCGTTCTGGATGCGCTGCACGCAATAGGTGCACTTCTCCATCACGCCGCGCATGCGGACGGTGACCTCGGGATTCTTCGCCATCTTCAGGAGCTCTGGCATGCCGAAGTCGGCGAGCTGGCTCATGTAGAGGCTGTCGAGTTTGCGCTGATTCCAGTCGAAGAAATTAAAACGCCGAACCTTATACGGACAGTTGTTCGCGCAGTAACGAGTGCCGATGCAACGGTTGTAGGCCATCACGTTGAGGCCCTCTTCGTCGTGCACCGTGGCGTTGACGGGGCATACGGTCTCGCACGGAGCGAGTTCGCAATGCACACACGTCATCGGCTGCAGCGAAACTTGGACCGGCGCGGTCGGGTCATCGGAGTCGCCCGGAAGGCGCTTGTTGCCCTCGCCGCCAAAAGCTCCGGCGTCCAGGTCGCCCGTGGAGTAGTAGCGATCGATGCGGATCCAGTGCATCTCGCGGCCCTTCATCACCTGCTCCTTGCCAACGATCGGAATATTGTTTTCCGCCTGGCAGGCCACCACGCAGGCGTTGCAGCCGATGCAGGTGTTGAGATCGATCGACATGCCCCACTGGTGGAGACCGTCGAACTTGGGCGTCGTGTAGAGTGAATTACCGCGAGGGATCTCCGTCGCGATCTTGACGCCGGCTTTCGCACGCTCGGCGGGCGACATCTTGTTCAACTCCTCGGTGGAGTATTTCGCACCGAGATTGCTCGGGGCGTGCGACTCCATGCCGATGGTGTCAACGAACGCCGGCATCTCCTGATAACTCTGCCCACCGCTCTTGGCGTTCTTCTCGAAATTGGCTTCGCGAATGATGTCGCGGCCTTCCATCGACCAGTGTTCCTGCGTGTTGGCGAGCAGCGCGCGGGTGTTGGTGTTGGTCAGCTTCGCCCCGGTCGCGACATGCATCGCCTCGCTCGTGCGCAGCGGATAGGCGTTGAAACCCGCGCCGGTGCCCACGTGACCCGTCTTGGTGCGGCCGTAGCCGAGCGGGACGATCACCGTGTAGTTGGCGATACCGGGCTGAATGTGGACGGGCCCGCGAATCTTGCGGTTGCCGACCGTAAGTTCGAACACGGGGGCGTTTTCCTTGCCCATCGTGAACTCCGCTTCTTCCTTGCGCGCAACCTGGATGGCCGAGCCCTTCGGATCGATGCCCAGCTCTTTCGCGAGCTTGGGGCTGACGAGGATGGCGTTGTCCCAGGAAATTTTCGTGATCGGATCCGGGCACTCCTGCAGCCAGCCATTGTTGGCGTAGCGGCCGTCGTCCATCTTGTAGTCGGCAACAAACCGGACCTCGAGACTGGAGGCGCTAAGGGCCGCGACAGGTTTCGCCGTCGGCAACAGAGGACGCACGCCCTCGGTGTTGTAACGCACGGTCGCCGGCTTGTGGGCCGAGCCAGCGAGCAAACCGTCGTGAAGGAAGCGCGCCATCGTCTTCTCCGCGTTCGCACCCGCACCGGCGAGACCGGTGATGGTGGCGGAAACCAACGCGTAAGGATCGGTGTTTTGCTCACCGGCGAGGCGCGCGAGCACTTCGATATCCGTGAGGCCGCCGAAGAGCGGTAGAATCATCGGCTGGATTGGCACCACGGTGCCGTCCGACGTGCGGGCATCGCCCCACGACTCGAGATAATGCGCGCGACCGATATGGGTCGTCGTCGCGGGATTCACCGCCGTGGTCTCGTCGGCGTAGTAACCGACCCGGACGACTTCGCCGACCGACTTTTGCAGCGCGGCCCAATCGAGATCAGCGGGTGCGTTGTAGGCGGGGTTGCCGCCGAGAATCACCAGCGTCTTGACAGAGCCACCCTTGATGGCGGTGGCAAGGGTCGCGAGCGTGACAGCGCCGGGCGTCACTTCCGCCGGAACGTAAGTGACCGTCTCGCCATACGCGCCGATCGCGGAGTTGATGCCGTGAACGAGCGCGTGAACTTCCGCGGGCAAATGCGAACCCGCGACCACGACCGCGGCGCCGCGATTATCGAGGAGATCCTTCGCACACGCGTCGAACCACGCAGGTGTGACCGTGAGACCTTGCGTGTATGGCGCCAGCGGCTCGGCCGCCTGCGGGTAAACGACCGAGGCCAGCTTGGAAACAAATGCCAACATGTGGCTCGTCGCCACGCGCACCCGATGGTCCGCCATCGAACCCGTGAGCGTCAGCCCGCTCTCCGCCACGTAGAGGCGGTTCATCGGATCATCCTTCTTCGCTACCCGGCGACCCGTCGCAAAACTGCGGGCGTAATACAGGCTGCCTGCCTCGGCTTGGAGGAAATCGGCATCGATCGAAACGATGCGCTTCGCCTTGGCGAAATGGTAGAGCGGCTTCACGGCCGCGCCGAAAACGGCCTGCGCTGCGGCTACCGGCGGCTCGTCGGCCACCGGCTCGTATTCTGCCCAAACTGCCCGAGGGAATTTTGCCTTGAGCGCCCCGACCATCCGGCGCCGCGTCGGCGAGGATGATTCCTCGGCGAGGAACGCCAGCCCAGTGCCCTGGGTGCCCGCATAGGTCTGCGAAATTTTAGCGAGCAGTTCGTCGACCTGCTCCCGCTTCAAAGTCGCCCCACCCTTCGTGTGCGCCGTCGCGCGGTCCGGATCGTAAAGGTCGAGGATCGAGGCCTGCGCAGCGAGCGACGCGGCGCCACCGTGCGGCTGATACGTCGGATTACCTTCCAGCTTGGTCGGGCGGCCCTGATGCGTTTCGGCGAGGAGCGGGATGGCCGATTTGCGCAGCGGCATCGCGGTCGCGTAATACGACGGGAGACCGGGAATGATGCCTTCGACTGACTTGCCGTAGGGGAGAATGAACTTCTCCGGGCGGCGGCAACCCGCGAGGCCGACGCCTCCGAGGGCGAAGGACGCCGCCATGATCTTCATGAAGTTGCGGCGGTCGACCCCGTTCAGGGTGTCCGCGCCTTCGGGAAATTCACGTTCGAGCTGCGCCTTGAATCCGGGCGTGCCGGCGAGCTCGTCGAGGCTGCGCCAGTATTTCGGGCCGGTGAGCTGCTCGCTCTCGGGCGCAGCAGGATGTTCAAATTTGCGTTTCATCGATGGCAGCCGGAGCAGCTCTGAGGAGGTTTTACCTTCCAGTCGTGGACGAACTTTTCCGCGGTCTTCAAACCGTCGGGACCTTTGTCGGCCAGGCGCTGGGAATTGAGATTAAACACGTCCTTCGGGTCACGGATGCGCTGCTCGGGTTTGCGATGGCAATCGATACAGAACGCCATGCTCAGCGGCTGGGTGTGGGTGACGACATCCATCTCGTTCACTTTACCGT
>JANPIT010000405.1:0-18313 GCA_031425115.1 Opitutaceae bacterium
GCTCCTCCACGTCGGCCGTGTAGTAAACTTGATCGATGCCCATCATCACGTTCTCGAACGCCGTGAGCCAGGGCAGCAGGCAGGGCGCTTGAAAAACCACGCCACGATCGGGGCCGGCGCCTACGACTTCCTTGCCGGAGAGAATGATGCCACCGGTTGTGACATCAGTCAGGCCGGCGAGCATCGAGAGCACCGTGGATTTTCCGCAGCCGGAGTGACCGATCAGGGTGATGAACTCGCCCTTGCGGATCTTGAGATCGAAATTCTCGACGATGATGGCGAATTTGCCGTTGGGCGTCGGGTAGGTTTTGCCGAGCTGGGAGATTTCAAGAAAAGAGGACATAAGGATGGGCGATCAGGAACCGACGGTGACTTCTTCCTTTTTGATTTCGTTAGGTCGCAGCGGTCGGCGACGCGTGGTGCGCGGCACGTCCAGGTCCTCGGGGAGAATATCGGGCAAGGTGAGTTTCTTGGTGATGGTGGCTTTGCGCTTGGCGCCGTAACCAAGAAGCTGATTCGTCACCAGGGCGCGGAGGCGCTTGAATTCGGGATCGTGGTTGAGCGCCTTGCGCTCGCGTGGGCGGTCGAGGGTGACAGTGACCGAGTCGCCCAAGTGCGCGCCGGGTCCCAGAGTGAGCGGGATGATGCGGTCGGCGAGCAGGAGCGCCTCATCGACGTCGTTGGTGATTAGCACGACGGTTTTCTTATCCACGGCCCAAATCCGCTCGATCTCATCCTGCAGGGTGGAGCGGGTGAGGGCGTCGAGCGCGGAGAGTGGTTCGTCGAGGAGAAGGATCTGCGGATCCATGGCGAGGGCGCGGGCCACGGAAACGCGCTGACGCATGCCGCCGGAGAGCTGCGCGGGCTTCTTGTCGCGCGCGGGCGTGAGGTTCACCATCGCGATATACTTCTCGACGTGCTGCCGCTTCTTTTGCGCGGAGTAGTTCGGGAACACCTGCTCGACCGCGAGTAAGATGTTTTCGAATACCGTGAGCCACGGCAGCAGGCTGTAGTTTTGGAAAACCACGCCGCGATCAGGGCCGGGTCCGGTGATTTCGAGATCGTTTAGTTTGACCGTGCCGGTGTCGGGCAGGAGCAGGCCCGAGATCATGTTGATCAGGGTCGTCTTGCCGGAGCCCGAGTAGCCGACAATGGCGACAAACTCGCCGCGCTCGATGGCGAGGTTGACGCCGTGCAGGATGGGTGGGCCGCCGAAGGCCTTGGACACGTTGCGCAGTTCGAGAAAGGGCATGGCAGTGAGTGGATACTAGCGTGCGGCGGGCGAGGGGGCCTTGATCGTGATCAAGCCGTTTTGAATCGGCGCTCAAGCAGGCTCATCATCCGATCGAGGACGAAACCGACGACCCCGATGGTGATGATCGAGAGAATGATGTGCTCGTAGACCAAGCTGTTGTATTCCTGCCAGAGGAAGCCGCCGACGCCGGGGCGGCCGGTGAGCATCTCCGCCGCGACGATCACGAGCCACGCGATGCCGAGGCTCAGGCGGAAGCCGGTGAACATATAGGGCAGCGTCGCGGGAATCAGAATTTTGGTCAGCGTCTTCCAGCGGGAAAGTTTCAACACGCGACCGACGTTGAGATAATCCTGCGGCACGGCGCGGACGCCGACCGCGGTGTTGAGCACCGTCGGCCACATCGAACAGACTGCGATGGTGAAGAGCGCGCCGTAGGTGCCGGCGTCCTTGCCCGCGCCCATGAAGAGCACGAGGCCGAGGGGCAACCAGGCGAGCGGCGAGACCGGTCGCAGGATCTGGATGATGGGATCGAAGGTTTTGGTAAAGGCCTTCGACAACCCGAGAAAAAATCCGATGGGCGTGCCGATGATGAGCGCGATCGCGTAGCCCTGTGCGACGAGCACGAGGGAATACCAGGTGAAGCGCAGGATGCCTTGGTCCATCTCGCCGCGTTTTTCGAACGGCTTCAGGATGTAGTCCTTGCTGGCGTCCCACGTCTTCACCGGTGATGGGAGCTCCTTCGCCCAGGTGGCACTGCAGACGGCCCAGATAGCGAGCACGACGAGGAGGCCGAGGATCGGCAGGATGAGCCAGTCGAGTTTGAAACGGTTCATGATGGATTTAGTTGCCCACGGAACACACGGAACACACGGAAACAGGACGGATCGGTTCCCGTGTGTTCTGTGTGTCTCGTGGGCGATGGTTAGACTCGTTCAGCCCTTGAGGCTCTTCATCGCGAAGCTCTTCGCGTAGCCCTCGGGATCCTTCGGGTCGAATTTCACGCCGTCGAAGAGCGTCTCGGCGGACATATCGGCGCCGCCGTGCGCGTAACCGATTTCTTTCATCGCTTCTTCGTAGAGGTCGGTGCGCATGACGCGCTTGGCGACGCCTTCGTAGTCGGGCGCGCCTGTGACCATGCCCCAGCGGCGATACTGCGAGAGGAACCACGTCGCGAATTTCGGCTGAGGGTAATTGCAGTTCCGTTTGCTGAAATGCATGTAGAACTCGTCGGTGATCTTGCGGCCGTCGCCGTAGTCTTGCTCGCCTTTGAGGCGCCCGAGAATCGTCTTCGGATCGCAGTTGATGTAGGTCGCCTTGGAGACGAGGTCGCACTGCTCGGAGCGATGGTTCATGTCGTCGAGCCAGACGCTGGCCTCGTGCAACGCCTTCAAGATGGCCTTCACGGTCTTCGGATTCTTCGTCGCGAACTCCTCGGTAAACGCGCAGACTTTTTCCGGGTGATCTTTCCAGATATCCTGCGTGGTGACGGAGGTGTAGCCGATCTTGTCGGCGATCGCGCGGGCGCCCCAGGGCTCGCCGACGCAGTAACCGTCCATCTTGCCGATCTTCATGTTGGCGATCATCTGCGCGGGCGGGACGGTGATGAGCGTGATGTCCTTGTCCGGATCGATGCCGCCAGCGGCGAGATAGTAGCGCATCCACATCGCGTGAGTGCCGGGGGGAAACGTCATCGCGAACGTGAGCGGTTCACCGAGCTTTTTTGCCTGTTCGACGAACGGCTTCAGCGCCTTCGGATCGCCGGCGACTTTGCCCTTCCACTCCGTCTTGAGCGTGATGGCCTGGCCGTTCCGGTTCATCAGCCACGGAATAACCATCGGTTTTTTCGGAGAGCCGGCGAGGCCCATGGTCGAGGCGAGCGGCATGCCGATCAGCATGTGGGTGGCCTGGAGCGAGCCGCTGGAAAGGTTATCGCGGATCGCGGCCCAGTTAGCGCCCTTGGTCACCTTCGAGTTGATCCCGTATTTTTTGAAAAGACCTTTTTCGTGGGCGATCACGATCGGTGAGCAATCCGTCAGCGCGATCATCCCGAAATTAACATCGGGCGCCTCGGGCGCATCGCTCGCGCTGCCAGCGGTGGCAGCCCACGCGCGCGGCCCCAGCGCGGACCAGAGCGCGGCGGCGCCGACGCCCGTGGCGGCGTGCGATAGGAAAGTGCGACGGTTAAGTGCTTGATCAGCGCGGCTGATCGCTGAGTCCGCGGTGGTCGGGAGTGGTGACGTTTTCATGGAGGAGGTGGTTTGCTGAGAGAATTTCGCGATGCAGGTCTTCGCGAAACAGGCGACGGGGAAGGTCGTGGTCTTTGGTCGCGGCCGGCGTGAGCAGCCCCGCGGCGCCGAGCGCCACTTGGATGGCACGGGCCTTTTCGACCGTCGGCACGCTCGCATCGCCGCGGTGAAACACGAGGAAGTCGGGCACGTTCTCAACCCGGCCGTTGCCGCAGTCGAAGCGACCGATCAACGCCGGCGCGATGACGCGCGCCGGCAAATTCAGGTGGGTGGCTCCCGCGAGCAGATCGGCGAGACGCTCCCGATTCTGCGGCTCGTCGCACCACGCGGCCGCCTCGACGAGCGCGCGCACCAGCGCGGCGTGCTCGGCGACGCGGGTCTCGGCGAAACGTCGCGTCACCATGACGACTTTCTCCACATGGCCGGGATCGAGCGCGGCGCTCCACGTTGGGCACCAGCCGGCGCCTTCGCGAACGGCGAGCGTGTTCCAGGGTTCGCCGGCGCAAAAGCCATCGATCGTGTGCGCGCTGAGATTCCGAAACATCTGCGCGGGTGGCACGACGACGATGCGGACATCGCGGTCGGCATCGAGGCCGGCGCTGCGCAGCCAGCCCCGGAGCATGAGGTGGTGGGACGAAAACGGAAATACCACGCCGAAGGTCAGCGGCTGGCGCGAGCGCCGGGTGCGGGCGTGTTCGCGCAGGGTCGCCGCATCGCGCACGCCGGCATCCCACAAGGCACGCGAGAGCGTGATGGCGTTGCCGTTGAGGTTCAGGACGAGCGCCGTGAGCACCTCAGCGGGCGGGCACCCGAGGCCGAGCTGCGCGGACCACAGCATCGGCGCGGGAGCGTGCGCGGCGTCGAGCTCACCGTAGATTATTTTTTCGCGGATCGTGGCCCAGCCGATTTCGCGCCGCAGTTCGACTCGCACCTGGTGGCGCGTGAAATAGCCCAGCTCCTGCGCGACGATGAAAGCCGCTGCGTCCGTGAGGGACAAAAAGCCGATGCGCAAAGGTCTTGTGTGGCTTGTCGGGGTGGTGGTGGGGGCGGGCGACGCGGACGTTGGCATTGCGGTTGATTTAGCCGCCGGTGTGCCACCGCGTGGCGCTGGCCCGATTACTGCTCTTCAAACATTTCATCGCGGGAATGAAGTTCACTCATCCATGAAACCGACGCTCGACAGCAGACAGTTGCACGCATTCTCCGCGCTGGCGCGGCGTGGAAGCTTCACGTTGGCGGCCAAAGATCTGTTCCTGACGCAGTCGGCGGTGAGCCATGCCATCAAGGCGCTCGAGGACGACGTGGGCTGTCGTTTGCTCGATCGCGTCGGGCGGCGCGTGCTCCTGACGCAGGCAGGCGAACAGTTCCTGCGGCACACCGAAAAGATTCTGCGAGAGATGGAGGAGGCACGCAGTGGCCTGGAGAATTTGACGAAATGGGGGCACGGGCGACTGCGCGTCGGCGCCAGCACGACTGCGTGCCAGCACATTCTACCGACGGTGCTGCGGGAGTTTCGGCAGAGTTATCCGAAGTGCGTGATTCGCATCGAGCCGGGCGACCATGGCCAACAGCTCGACCTCTTGCGCAGCGGTCACATCGATCTGGCGTTGGTGCTGGAGCCGCCGGCGCAGGGGCTGACGGAGTTCACCTTTGTGCCGCTCTTCCAAGACGAACTGCGTTTTATCGTCGCACCGCTGCACCCGTGGGCGAAGGCGGGGCGCGCGCCGCGCGAATCGATCGAGAGCGAGACGCTCGTCCTCTATAACAAGACGAGCCAGACGTTCCGGCTCGTGGCCGAATATTTCCGCGAGGAGAAAATCACGCTGACCAATTTCATCGAGCTCGGCAGCATGGAGGCGATCAAGGAGTTGGTGAAGATCGGCATCGGCGCGGGTGTGCTCGCGCCGTGGATTGCACGGACGGAGCTCGAGAGCGGCTCGCTGGTTTCATTGCCGCTCGGTGTGCGGAAATTACGGCGACGGTGGGGCGTCGCCCATTTGAAGGGCCGCCGGCTCGCGCTCGCCGAGGAAACGTTCGTCGGCCTCTGCGTCAGTGTCTCCGAAATTCTTGGACTGAAAGCGCCGAACGTCGCGGCGTAAAAGAGCGGTCAGCGATCAGCTGTCAGGTTTCAGCATATGAACCCAAGCCGGTGCTCGCGAGGGATGGAAGCAGATCGCTGAACGCTGACGGCTGTTCGCGGCCTCAGATTTCCCAATCGTGCTCGTGGGTCGGGGCGCCGTGATTGGCGAGCAACGACTCCTTGGTGCGGCGAGAGCGGATGACGAGATTGTCGCCTTTGAAATACGCGACTGAGTCGTCCGGGATCGATTTCATCAGCCAGACATTGGAGCCAATGATCGAATGGGCGCCGACGTGCGTGTCGCCTCCGAGGATGGTGGCGTGGGCGTAGATCGTCACATGGTCGCCGATATTGGGATGGCGCTTCACGCCCTTCACGGGCCGGCCGTCTTCGTCGACCTCGAACGATTTCGCGCCGAGCGTGACACCTTGGTAAAGTTTCACGTGCGTGCCGACCGTGGCGGTCTCGCCGATGACGACGCCGGTGCCATGATCGATGAAGAAGTGACTGCCAAGGTCCGCGCCGGGGTGGATGTCGCATCCGGTGCGTTCATGGCCATACTCGGTCAACATGCGCGGCAGCAGCGGCACCTTCTGCAGGTAAAGCACGTGCGCGAGCCGCTGGAGTGAAATTACCAGGACGCACGGGTAGGCGAGGATGATCTCCTCGACACTGCGCGCCGCAGGGTCGCCCGCGTAGGCCGCGTCGACATCGGTTTTGATGATGCGCCGCAGCTCCGGAAATTGCGCGAGGAATCCAGTCGCGAGTTCGCGCGCGTGTTGCACCGGGTCGGTGGCCTTCGCGAAACGAAGGCACTTCTCGATCTCGGCCGTGAGTCGTCGATCGATCTGGGTGAGCAGTCGGTCCACCAGCGCGGGCACTTCTTTTTCGGTGAGCGGCTTCTCCTCGAAGTAGCCGGGGAAAAGCAGGTGCATGCAATCGATCGCGAGCTGGTTGACGGATTCCTGCGAAGGCAGGTTAACGCCGTCGAGGTGATTGATGCCTCCGTGGCTCCGGTAAGATGCGAGCAGGGCCTGCTTGATGGCGTCGAGATGCATGGCGTGGGACCAGCGAGCGGTAAAATAGATCGGTGGCGTGGCACGCGAGCATGAATCGTGGCGCGAGGGCACAGCGTGTGCTGACGATGAGCGTCACAACGAATTCGCTTTCAACACTCGTATGTGACGAACCGATGAATTCGGTGCCGGTCTGAGATCTGTCATCGACAAGCCACGCGAGTTATCCACAGTTCTTCACAAGTTACCCACATCTCCACTAACGATGGAAAACACCCGCGGAGCGACAGCTCCCAACTCGCGGATCAAGGTCGCAGCAAAAGTTAAGACCTTCGTGTTGGATACGAATGTCCTGCTGCACGATCCGCAATCGATCTTTAAATTCGAGGACAACAACCTCGCCATACCCGTGGAGGTCCTCGAAGAACTCGATGCGATCAAGGGTGAGCAATCGACGGAGCGAGGGCGGAATGCGCGGCGCGTGCACCGTATCCTCCAGGAGTTGCTCCCCGATTCTCGGGCGATGCACGAGGGCGTGGAGCTCGAGAATGGCGGCACGCTTTCGATCATCATCAATCCGTATTTGGTCGATCCGAACCGCCGCTCGCCGGCGATGGATCGCCTCCGCGCGATCCTTCCCGATCTCTCGAAGAAAGATAATCGGATCATCGCGGCGGCGCTCTTCGTGCAGGAGCGTTATCCTCCTCCGACAATTTTGGTGACGAAGGATGTCAACGTGCAGCTGAAGGCGCGCGCGGTCGGTCTCGAGTCGCAGGACTATCTAAACGACAAGGTGCCGGCGCTCGATGAAGAGGCCAGCTACCGCGAGATTGGGATCAATATTTACGAACTGCAGCGCTTCTGCTCCGAAGGTCTGTTCGAAATCGAGGCCTCTGAGGCAAAGCAGCTCTATCTTAACGAATACGTGCTGCTGCGCTCGAACGAGGGAAAGACGATGCCGGCGCGTTACTACGGCGATGGACTTGTGCGCAGGCTCAAGTTGCCGGACTTCGTGAAAGCGCCGGGCGGCATTCCGATTCGCGCGCGGAATCTCGAGCAGCAGTTCTTCATGGATGCGCTGCTTGACGACAGCATCGCGATGCTCACGTGTTACGGCAAAGCCGGCACGGGCAAGACGCTGCTCTCCGTCGCTTGCGCCTTACACCAGACGCACGACGATCATTCGCACTATGACGGCGTGTCGATTTCGCGCCCCGTGATCGCGTTGGGCAAAGACATCGGGTTTCTCCCCGGCACGCTCGAGGAAAAGATGAAACCGTGGCTGCAGCCTTATCACGATGCGCTCGAGGTGTTGATCCCCTCGAAAGCGCCGAAGGAGCCACAGTTTGCCGCCAAGAAGGTTTCGAAGAAGAAGCACAAGAATCGCGACGAACATTTCGCGGCGTCGATGACCGCCGTGCAGGCGAGCCATACGAGCCACAACGGCGGTCACAGCCACGGCAATGCCAACTTGGTGAAACCCTACGAGCGGCTGCTCAAGAGCGGCCTCGTGGAAATTGAAGCGCTCGCGTTTATCCGCGGGCGTTCGATTGCACGGCGGTTTTTCATTCTGGATGAGGCGCAACAGCTTACTCCGCACGAAGTGAAAACGGTGATCACCCGCATCAGCGAAGGATCAAAGATCGTGCTGATTGGTGATCCCGCGCAGATCGACAATCCGTATGTCGACGCGCGCAGCAACGGTCTCGTTTACTGCCACAATCGCATGAAGGGTCAGTCGATCGCGGCGCACGTGAAATTGATGAAGGGCGAGCGTTCGAAGCTCGCCGAGCTGGCGGCGGATCTCCTCTGAAATCTCTTGGGCTGCGAGACTGGGCGATGCCTTTGGCGTCCCCAGTCTGTTTCGGCAGGTGACGGCGCGCCGCTCATCGCGTTCGCGTCGCCAAGACTCGGCGAGTCGCGCGCGCCGTTTCGCTTCAGGCCTTCACCAACAGGCTCGGCTGCTTCGAACGCAGGGCCGCATATTCCATCGAGAGCGCGAAGAGGCCGGTGAAAACGAGATCGCTGACGAGCGTGTTGCGGAAGAAGAAGAGGGTGGGAGGGAATTCCGGCCGGCCCACGGTCAGCGCCTGCCACCAGCCGGCGGCGTTCTTCACGTAATACGGATCGCGGATCCAGGCATCGGTGTTGGTCGCAAAGTAGAAGGCCAGCGAGCCGGCCACTGCTCCGCTGAGAACGGTGAGCCAGCTCTTGTGTTGCGAAACCCAGTGACCCAGCGGCAGCGCGAGGGCGAAGCAGACGAGGCGCACGGCGACGCTGGGCCAGGTCCATTGTTCGCCGAAGGTGGTCGCGTAGTAATGATCGAGGAAGAGATCCGAGATCATCAGGGCCACGAACGGCACGAGCCAGGTGCGTTTGTCGCGAAAATAAACTGCGCCGCAAAACGTCAGCGCCATTAGCGGAGCGAAGTTCGACAACGCCGGGGCGTAAATCGCGAGCACGCGCCAGCTGGCGGCGAGAACCATGATGACGAGAGCGAAGGCGAGAGACATGTTGTGATGATAGGGCCAACCGAGTCCGAGACAAGCGCAGCCTCGGGGCGCCGTCGCCGGGCGGTTATTGCTCCGCTTCGCGAGCGAGGAGCCAGAGATAATCCGAAAGCCGGTTGATGAACTGGCGCAACTCCGGGCGCACCGTGCGACCGTGAGCGGGCAGCGCGCAAAGTCGGCGCTCCGCCCGCCGGGCGGTTGTGCGCGCCTGATCGTAAGCGGCGGCCCGCGACGTGGCGCCCGGGGTCGCCCACCCGTCGAAGACGAGACCGCGCGCCTCGAGTCCCTCCACCGCGGCGTCGAGGCGCTGCACATCCGCCGACAGGATGCGCTCAAACTTCGAAGCGGCGTAGCGCGCGGCGTCGGTTTCGGCACAGGCGACCTCACCCATGAGAGCGACGAGATTCTTTTGCGCCGCGACCAGCAGCGCCCGCAATTCCTCGTCGCGGGCGGAAGAGCCGAGGAGAGGCTTCACCGCTCCGAGCGCGACGTTCAACTCGTCGAATGCGCCCACCGCTTCGATTTGCGGGTGGTCTTTAGGCACCCGCTGACCGTAGAGCAGGCTCGTCGTGCCGTCGTCTCCGGTGCGTGTGGCGATGCTCATGACTTACTGGTGGCTGCGAGTGCCAGCGAGCGGTGGGCGTCCACTCGCACACGCTCGTGGCTACAAAATGGGTCTTACGCGATCTTCCGCGCGGCGAGTTGGGCGCGCAGGCAGAGCTCGGCGGCTTTGAACGCGTGGGCCTGCGTCATGGCTTTTTCGGTGCGGTTCAAGCAATCGAGGATCAATTGACCAAAGAAGCGGAAACCCACCTGACCCGTGACGTTGAGGTGCCGCTCGCCGGCGTCATCGACGATGTAGACGTTGTCGCCCGTTTTGTCGCGCGCGACATCGAGGTATTTGCGGAGCTCGATGTAGCCCTTGGTGCCGAGGATCACGGTGCGACCGTCGCCCCACGTGCTCAGGCCATTGGGGGTAAACCAGTCGACGCGGATGTAGTTTGACGACCCGTTATCGCCGAGGAGCGAGGCCTCGCCGAAGTCCTCGAACTCCGGCTTATCGGGATTCGCAAAATTTCCCACGGCCGCCTGCGTGACCGTCGCGTCCGTGGCGCCGGTGTAGGTGAGAAACTGCTCGAACTGATGGCTGCCGATGTCGGTGAGAATGCCGCCGAACTTCGCTTTCTCGAAAAACCACGCGGGTCGGTTCGCTTTGCCGAGGCGGTGCGGTCCCAGGCCGATCACCTGGACGACTTTGCCAATGGCGCCGCCGGCGACGAGATCGGTGGCATACATGGCTGACTCCACGTGGAGGCGCTCCGAGAAATACACCATGTATTTGCGCCCGGTGGTCGCGACGGCCGCTTTGGCGTCATCGAGCTGATTGAGCGACGTGAACGGGGTCTTGTCGGTGAAGTAGTCCTTCCCCGCTTGCATGACGCGGATGCCGAGCGGCCCGCGATCGCAGGGCACCGCGGCGGCGGTCACGAGTTTCACCGCCGGATCGGTGAGAATTTCGTCGAGCGAGCGCGCGACCTTGGTTTGTGGATACTTCGCGACAAAAGCTGCGACCTTTTTCTCGTCGGGATCGTAAACCCATTTGAGCTCGGCACCGGCCTCCATGAGTCCGTTGCACTGACCGTAGATGTGGCCGTGATCGAGATGCGCGGCGGCAAAGGTAAACTCGCCGGCTTTTACCACCGGGCTGGGTTTGCCCTGGGGCGCGTAATTCATGCCGTCGGCTTTTTGTTGGCTCATGGAATCAGGTAGAGATTGGAGAGTTTCAAATCGGAGTAATCTGGAACTCAGGAAATCAGGAACAAGACAGGGTGCGAGTGGCGGAGAATCGAGGCGTCGAGCGGCCCAAAGCCGCCCGTTACGCCGGGCATTATTTCGTCGCGGCGGCTTTGGTTTCTTTCGCCAGGGATTTTACCGCGTCGCTCACTTTGGCGCGCGACTTCTTCTCCATGCGATCGATGAACAAGACGCCGTTGAGGTGATCGGCCTCGTGTTGGATGCAGCGGGAAAACAGGCCGTCGCATTTCAAGACATGGGGCACGCCCCGCTCGTCCTTGAACTTCACTGTGATCGCATCGGGGCGTTCCACATCGCCGCGGATATCGGGAAACGAAAGACAGCCCTCTTCGTAGAGTGTGTGGTCTGTGCCCGGGATCACGGAAATTTGCGGATTCGCCATGACGAGCGGCATGAAAAGATCGAGCGGTGGGCTCGCTCCGTCCAGCTCCCAGGAAAACTCCGCGTCCGACTCCCGGAGATCTACCACACAAAGCTGCAGGGCTCGGCCGATCTGCTGCGCCGCGAGACCGATTCCGCCGGCCTCGTGCATCGCTGTCACCATCTCCCCGGCGAGCGCGGCGAGCGCGGGGTCAAATGCGGTAACTTTCTCACCCTTCGCGCGTAAAACCGTTTCGTTGTAGTGAACTATTCGGAGCGGCATCGGTCGGTGAACGGGCAGCGTGAGTTTCACAATTCCCGCCGGCAAATAAATACTTCGTTTGATGAGCGTTTCCTCCCCGAACCCGCGTTCGCTTTCGGCATTCACGGCTCCAGTCCTCGTCATTTTCGGTTTGGCGATCGCGGTGGCGGCGTGGCTGCTGCCGGTGAATCTGAAATCCGTCAGCCCCGCGCTGCTTCGTGCGGCGGGTAAGGGCACGGCGACGCTGGGCGGTTACGGACGCGATCTGGTGGACGTGGAGAAAATCGGGCCGGCGGCACTTGTGCTCGGTGCCGCTCGGGCGAGCGATGATCCTCGTGCCCCGGCACTCGCTGCCGCGCTCGAACAATTCGCAAAGCGGCAGCCCGGCATCGTGGCCTGGGGTGGTTGGGATCCGTTCCTCGATCCGTTGTTTAATCTTCGCTCGGACAAGGGGCATCGCGGCAGCACACCCGTCCTCACTTTTTTCATACCAGAACGCGCGCGCGAAACGCTGGGCGCGTATCTGGCCAAGTCGGGTTCCGAGGGCGTGCAGTCGTTGCTCAAGCTGCGCGACATGACGGGCACAGGTCGCTTTGTGCCGGCGCGTCGTCCAGGCGGACAGCCGCTCGATGCTTTGATTTTGCTCACCGGTTTGCTCTACCAAGGGCAGCACCTTTCGGCCCCGCTCCAACGCGAGCTGCGTGGCCTGGCCGATACCTCACTGCAAAATAAAGAGCTCGGGGACCTCGAGGGGTTTTTCGTCAACCTGTTGTCGCTAGGCCGCCGACTTGATTGGGCGCAGCTGGCCGAGCTCCTCCGGCGCACCGACAGCACCAAGACCGTGGGCGAATACGCGCACCTCGCGCGGGTCGCGCCCGATCAGCTGCCCCTCATTTACGCCGCGGCGTTGTTTTCGGGTTCGGCGGACAAGGTGGCCGCGTATCTCATTCAGTTCGGCAAGGCGGGGCTCGAGGACCTGAAGCTGGCGCTCGTGCACGGGCAGGGCGCCGTCAGCCAGCTGCTCATGCGTCAGGTGCCGGTGAACCGCTCGGGCAGTTCTGGGATCAACGCGGCCGCCGAGATGGCGCTGCTGCATCCGCAACTTCTCCTCGGCCTCAAATATATCGGGCTGCTTATCGGCGTTTTTCTCGTGCTCCGCGGTTTGGACCGCTGGCTCGTCGCCCCGGCGGGCAGCCGGGTGTCCGGCGTGCCGATGGTCGTCGGGCACGTGAAAGCCGGCGCGATCTCCGTCGTTTTCGCACTCCTGCTGATCGTCGTCGGTGAGCCGTTCCTGCTCAAGGCGGCGCCGCCGTCGGAGTTTCAGTTCCGCCTCCCGGTGCTCGTCTCAATCGCAAATTCTCCCGTGTCTCCACAGACTCAATCCTCCCCTACGACCATGGACTCATCCACCCTCCTCTCCATCGGATTCTTTGCCGCGCTGCAGATCGCGATGTATTTCGCCTGCTTGATGAAGATTCGCGATGTGTCGCAGCGGCCGGTGCCCGCGGCGGTGAAACTGCGCCTGATGGAAAACGAAGAGAACCTCTTCGACGGCGGCCTCTACGTCGGCATCGCCGGCACCGCCACCGCGCTGGTCCTCCAAGTGTTGGGAATCATCGAGCCGAACCTCCTCGCGGCATACTCGTCGAATCTCTTTGGCATCGTCTGCGTCGCGCTCGTGAAAATCGTCCACGTGCGCCCCTACAAGCGTCAGTTGATTCTCGATGGACAGATCGGGGGCACGACGTTGCGCGACACCACCAACTCCGTTGCCGCCGCGCGTGGCTCTGCAGCGCTATGAATCGGACGCTTCTCCTCATCCTCTGTGATTTTCTGCTGCTGAACCTCCTGGCGTTGACGCGCTGGGAGAAAGCGGAGCCGCCGCGCACGAAGCAGCCGCCCGTGCCGGAGCTCGCCGCCAACGCGGTGACGAAGGACCAGGATCTCGTGGAGGTCATGCGGCAATCGCTGGCGGACGAGAAAACCGTGCGGGATGAGCTGGCGCAAAAACTGACCGCGACCGACGCCGCTTTGGCCGCGCGCGAACAGAGCCTCACGCAAGTGCAGGCGGAGCGCGCCAAGCTCGCGGAAGAACGCAATGCGGCGAACTCGACGCTGACCGAGACGCAGCGGGCGGCGAGCGAGCTCTCGCAGAAATTCAGTGCCGCTTCCCAGGAAGCAACGATGACGAAGGAACAGTTGGCGCAACTGCAGCGCGAGCTGGCGGAGAAACAGGCGGAAGCCGAGCGGCAGCGGAAGCAACTCGCCGCCCTGGAAAAATCTCAGGCCGACTCCCGGAAACAAATCGAAGTGCTGACCTGGGCGACGGTGCTGGCCGAGCAGGAAAAGAAAAACCTGCGTGAAACCGCGGACTCATTAAAGGGCCAGGTCGAAGTGGAGCGCACGGAGCGGATCAAAGTGCAGGAAGCCAACACCCAGCTCGCGCAAGGGGTCGGGCAACTGGCGCAAAAATCCAGCGAGCTCACCAAGGAGATTCGCGAGAACCGTCCCGTGAACGCGAACGTGCTGTTCAACGACTATGTGGCGAATCGGATCACGGCAAGTTTTGCGGCGAGCCGTCGTGGGTTTATCGGCGCTACCAATCGCGCTAAAGAGACGAACACCGTGCTCGTGACGGACGGTCGCCAGGTTTACGCGCTGCTGCACATGGCCGATACGGTCTTCTCCCTCGGTGAAAACGGCATCGATTGGGAAAGCCTCACGGTGGAGCTTTCGAAAGCGGGTGCGGCGCGCAACGCCGCCGGTCAGGTGCAATTTCTCGCGCAAGATCCGCGGATCGTGGTGCTTCCGCTCGACGCGTCACAAGCGGCGGCGTTGGGAGCGAAAGTCTACCCGCTGGCGGCTGACCCGTTCAAATTTCCGGAGGCGGTCCTCATCGACGGTGGCGGTCGCGGTTATGGCGAAGTCGGCTTCAAGCTGGATCCGGCCGAGCCGGGCTTCGTGCGCGTCGACAATCGAATTTTCAAACGGATGTTTGGCGATTTCGCGCCGAAGCGCGGCGACCTCGTGTTTGCCAAGACCGGTGAACTGCTCGGGATCATGGTGAACAACGACTATTGCGCGGTGCTGAAGAATTTCTCCGCCGCGAAGACCATTCGCACCGGAGCGGACATTAAGGGCCAGTCCACCGCTGCGCTCTTCAACGACCTGATCGTGCGCATGCGCGCCATGCCGATCAAGCTGCAGTAACCCCGGAAGAGGAGGCACCGATCGGACATGACGCGGCGTTGTGCCGTGTCATCTGGATTTCCTCAGCTGCTCGAGATTGGTGCGAGATGCGCTCAAATCCGGCCGAATGCGCAGCGCTGCCTCGTAGTGAGCGATGGCCTCATCGATGCGGCCAAGACGGGCGAGGGTGCTCGCCAGGTTGTGGTGAGCTTCGGCGAAAGTGGGTCGGAGTTGCACGGCGGAGGAGTAGCGGTCCGCGGCGTCGGCGGGTCGGTTGAGGGCGAGCAGCACGTTGCCGAGATTGTAATGGGCTTCAACGGAGTTGGGCACGGCGCGAAGGGTCGCTTCGTAGTGGGGAAGCGCCTCGGCGAGGCGCCCGAGCTGGCCGAGGACGTTGGCGAGACCGAAATGTGCGGCCACAAGATCGGGCTGGTCGCGGAGCGCAGTGCGGAAATTTTCCACGGCGGGGTCGAGCCGGCCGGAAGCAGCCTGCGCTTGGGCCAGGGCGCAACGGGCGAGCGCGAATCGCGGTTGAATCACCAGTGCCTGCTCGTGCTGCGCGATCGCCTCCGAGGTGCGGCCGAGCGAGAGCAAGGCGTTGCCGAAATTGTAATGGGTGCTGGCTATGCCGGGTCGAAGTCGAAGGGCCGCGAGGAAATGCCCGACGGAATCCGCGGTGCGATTTACGTCGGTGAGCGCGGTGGCGAGGTTGTTGTGCGCTTCGGCGTAGGCCGGATCGAGTTTCACGGCGCGTTCGAGCGAGGCGATCGCGGGGAGCGTTTGTCCGCGCTCCAGCAGGACCGCGCCCAGGGCGGCGTGGGCCCGTGCATTCTGCGGCCGCTTCGCCACGGTATCGGTCCACAGCGTGAGCGCGTCGCGGTAGTCGTGGTTCCGCTGGTAAGTGCCGACCAGCATGACGGTGGCGAGTATCAGAAGAGTGGTGACGGAGCCGCGGCGCAGCCAACGATGAGCGAGGAGCGTCACCGCGACAGCCAGCGCCGCCAGCGGGAGATACATGCGGTGTTCGGCGAACGGTTGACCGCCGACGGGCACAATACTCGTCGTCGGGGCGAGTAGCACCGCCACCCACGCCGCGAAGAAGCCGCAAATGGGCGCCCGCCACAACGCCCAGATGGCAGCGGCGACGAGGGGCGCGATGGCCAATGCCGCTGGCCAGCCCTCTGCCGCCGTGCGCACAAAATCGGTGCCATAGTCAAAGATCAGCGGCGTCGGCCAGATGGCCAGGCGGAGGTAGAGCAGGACAGACTGGCAGGAAGTCAGCGCGTATTGCCACCACGACACCGCGACGTAGCCGACTCCGCGCTCGTGCACGTCGACGAGCAGGAAAAGTAGCAGGATCCACGTAGCCGCGAGGGCCAGGTGAACTCGCTTTCGGGCGGCCCACGCGGCGGCGAAGCTGCCGGCGATGAACGTGCGATCGAAGAGAAACACGATCACGGGGGCAGTTACCATGATCTCCTTCGTCGCCATTCCCGCCGCGCAAACGAGGATCGCGAGTGGAAACCAGCCCCTTCGCGCGTGCTGCGCGCCCCGGGCGAAGCAATAGAGCGTGAGCAAATAAAAAAGCCCGGCGAGCGACTCGGTGCGTTGAGAAATGTAGGTGACGCTTTCGGTCTGCAACGGGTGAAGCTGCCACAGCAATGCAGCGGTAAATGCCACGGTGGTTGCGGCGGGGATGCTGCGACGGGCGAGGATTGGCCCACGTAGCGTGCGCCGCACGACGCCGAAGAGCGTCAAGCCCGCGGCGAGGTGAATCACGAGATTCACGGCGTGGTAACCGCGCACGTCCAGGCCGCCGACCGCGAAGTTTAGCGCGAGCGCGAGATTCGAGAGCGGGCGACCGCCGACGCCGGCCGCGGCGGGCGGGGCCAGGACCGGGCCGAGCGGCCAGAGCTGGCGAATCGAGGGGTTTTCGACAATCGAGGCGACGTCGTCGAGGACGAAGGGCGCGGTAAAGGTATTTGAATACGCCGCTAGCCCGGCAAGCACGAGGATGACGGCGAACGGCCACACTGGGGCGTCGCGCTGAGGGGCAGGTGTGGCCGGCGAGAGTTGCGGGAGAGGAGAGTCCAAGCGAGCGAGGTCGATGTGACCCTCATGAGACACCGTTCTCGGCGCCAGAGCCAAAGGGAAAACGAGTCGGCGCGCGGGCAAAAGTGGCAGGGGGAGCACCCTGCCACGACGGAGAAATAGAGATGCGCCCGTGAACGGGGCGACGCACGCGCGGCGTTTACTTTTTCTTTTGATCCCAACCTTGCGCCTTCGCGAGGGCGGTGAGCGCACTGATGGTTGCCGACGATTTCGGGACGATGTCGAATTTCGCGAGGTATTGCAGCGCGCGGGTGACAGAGGTGATTTCACCCTTCCTGGCCTCCACTTCGGCGGGGGCCAGTTGCTTCACCTTGCTCGCATACTGCTCGGCCATTTGTTCGACCCGCTGGTAGGTGGGTGCGTCCTTTTCATAGACGAGTGATTCGGCGAGCCGCAGCATGTGTTCGGTGGACTCTGGCTTGAGCTGCGCCGCCTCCCGGCGGAGATCGGCTGCGATGAGCTTGCGCTTCGCCGTGGTGGCTTGAGGGGTCAGCACACCGTCGGTGCCGCCCTCGATGGCGCGGGGCGGGAGTGCGCGATACCAGATGTTGCGGAAGCGGACCGGATTGCCGTGGTCCTGTAACTTGAGCGGGCCTTGCGCGGGGAACGCGATCGGCAGCGACCGGCGCACATGACCGCCTGGCCCCTCGAGGGGCGTGTGGTCCTGCACGAGCACGCCGTTACAGAAGACGGTGATGTAGCCGGGGTCGACGAGCTTCCCATCCTGGTGGATGGGGCGCCGAAAAATGATGTCGATCGACTGATACTCACCCGGAGCGTGCAGCGCGTTGGCCAGCGGCGGATTGATACCGTAGACCGAGGCAGCAAAACCGTCGGCGTAGGTGGGGTTGTTGTAGTTATCGAGGACCTGCACCTCGGCGAGCCCCATCAGGAAGATGCCGCTGTTGCCGCGGCCCTGGCTGTCGCCTTGGACATTCTTGGGGGCGGCCCATTCGACGTGGAGCTGGCAATCGCCGAATTGTTCCTTGGTGCGGATGTATCCAGATTTTGGAACGCACTCGAGCGCGCCGTCGTTCACGATCCATTTCGTCGGTGCGGTGGGCTCGCCGGCCTTGGTGTCCGCTTCCCATTGGGCGAGGCTGGCCGCCGTGCCGTCGAACAGCACGATGGCATCGGACGGCGGCTTGCCCGGTTGCGTGGGAGTGCTGGGCGTGCCGGGTTCGATGCGTTTGGGCTGTGGACGGTTGCGGTCGTGGATGGCCCAGGGGTGATGCGCGTCGGGCGCGTCGCCGTAGAACGGCGCACCGGTGGACGCGGCGCCGTGAGCGTCGACCGCGAGCACGAGTGGCAACCAAAAGAATGAGGAGAGCGAACGAGTTTTCATGAGTCGGGCTGGTGGCGGAAATTGTCCGCGAGGGAAGAAGGGGTCCGCTCATCCAAACGCTCCGCTACCGGCTGGCAAATCGTAATCCCTCGGCGGCGCTGGCGCGCAGGCTGACTTACTTGG
>JANPIT010000406.1:0-2813 GCA_031425115.1 Opitutaceae bacterium
CCCCGTGACCGCGTGCAGATCGATATTATGCGGCACCTTCGAGGTCGGATGATTGTTGAGGTGAAACTCCACGAAGTCGCCTTCGCGCACGCGGATGAAAGAGCCCGGCACGTTGCCGCCAAACGTCCAAAAGGTGTATTCCACGCCGTCGGCGAGGCGCTTCACGACTTCGCGCACCTCGAGATTTACGACCACCTTGGCCGCGTGGCGGCGCGTGATCGGCGGCGGCACGTTCGGCGCTTCTGTGAGAATCGCAGTCTCGACCGGCAGATGGGCTGCGAGCGGAACTCCGCCCGGCTTCGCGAGGACCGTCCCTTCGGCGGCCATTAGCGATAAGGCGCCATGGGCGATGGCCAGACTCAGGAACGCGGCAGTGTGCCGTAGGGGATGGGAGGTTTTCATGGTGCGATTGGATCGGTGACGGAAGATACGCTGCTCGGAGCAACCGCGCCTTGATGAAGATCAAGGGATCCCTGTGTGTTCGATTGGTCACCCAATCGGGGCGTCGGTGCTCGCATGGGCTGCGATTGACCCTGCAATTCTTGCGCTCAAGGCGCGCCGCGACGTTGCGACGCTACGAGGCTGACCGGTGCCGTCACGAATGCCTGGTCGCACCATGGAGTCGCTCCCGATAGTCCGTGGGGGCTTCTCCAGCGATGCGGCGAAACACTCGATTGAATTGCGACAACGATTGAAATCCTGCCGCGTAGGCGGCCTCGCTGATCCGCGTGTTCGGATTCAACAACAGGTCTTTGACCTTTTCGATCCGCACCCGCGCCAGGTAATCGGTGAACGTCATTCCGGTGGATTTTTTGAAGGTCTTGCAGAAATAGAACGCGCTCATGTTCACCGCCTGGGCGATCGAGGTGAGCGACAACTCCGTCGCATGCTGTTCGACGATGAGTGCTTTGGCGCGCGTGATGGCAGGTAACTCGGTGTTGCTCCCCTGCATCGCGAGCTGGTTGCACAGCACGGAGAGATGCTGGGCAAAGATGGCGAGGAGCCGCACAATCGATTCATATTGGATCCGAGTCACCACTCGCGTCTGGAAATAGGCTTCCTCGAGTCGCTGGAAGTCCACTTGGATGCCCAACGCGAGCAGCGCACCGGCCGTCCGTTTGAACTCCGCCGGCTTCGGTGGATGCAGCAAAATCTGTCCGGTCTGAAGAAAAGCAACAAGGCTGCGCCCTACGCGCACCGGAACGGCGGAGTCGAAGAGCCCCGCGAAGCATTGCAGCGTTTTCGCTTCGAGGCTCGCGGCATCCTCGATCTTCTTCTGCATTTGCAGGCAGGCCGCGCACGAGTGGTTCGATCCGGCCAACAGCGCACAGAACGGATTCTCCTTCGGCGCTCCATGATGGGGCAGATCGAACGCCTCGATTGGCCGCAGCGCGATGGGGAGACCGGTGGTTTCGCGAAATGCCTTCTCGTAGTCCCGGTAGACCTGCGAGCGTTTCAACTGCGCGACGAGGATGCGGCTCTCCTTGGGAGAAATGGCGGGGTCACGGACGGTCACGGCTTGGGCGCCAGCAGTCATTGGGCGGAGTAGGGGTGTCACTTTCACCGCGCCGTCGCGGCGGAGACCGGGAAGTGCCGCACTTGCGCCAACTCGTGCGCGAGTTCGACGCGGAAGTCGGGATGAGCGATCGAGATCAATGCCTCGGCGCGCTCGCGGATCGATTTCCCGTGCAGGTTCACCGCGCCATATTCGGTCACGACCCAGTGCACGTGCCCGCGCGTGGTAACGACGCCAGCGCCGGCGTTCAACTGCACCACCAGCCGGGAAATTGTGCCGCGCGCCGCGGTCGAGGGGAGCGCGATGATCGGTTTGCCGCCGCGGGAGAGTGCCGCGCCACGGATGAAATCCATCTGTCCGCCGATCCCCGAGAAAATGCGATGACCGAGGGAGTCAGCGCAGACCTGACCGGTGAGATCGATCTGGATCGCCGAGTTGATCGCGACGACCTTCGGATTCTTGCGGATCACCGAGGTGTCGTTGGTCCAGTCGCAGGGATAAAATGCGACGGCCGGGTTATCGTGCACGAAATCAAAAAGGCGGCGCGTGCCGTTGATGAAACTGGTGATGATGCGCCCGGTGCCCACGGCCTTGAGGCGGTTGGTCACCGCCCCGGATTCGACCAAGTCGACTACGCGGTCCGAAAACATCTCCGTGTGAATCCCGAGATCACGCTTGTTGTGCAGGCGGGCGAGCACCGCGTCGGGAATGCCACCGATGCCCATCTGCAGGGTCGAGCCATCCTCCACGAGGTCCGCTACCAACTCGCCGATGCGGGCCTCGACGGCGGTTTCCGCCTCCGGATGGTGCTCGATGAGCGGCCTGTCCGTGGTGACGAACGCGTGAATCCGATCGAAGGGCAGCACGTTGTTGCCGAAGGTGCGCGGCATCTGCTCGTTGATTTCCGCGACGACGATGCGCGCGGTTTCCGCGGCGGCCTTCGCGGCATCGCACGAGGTGCCGAGCGAGCAAAGTCCGTGCGCATCGGGCGGCGAGACCTGGAGAATGGCGACGTCCAACTGGACTGCGCCCGACAAGAAAAGCCCGGGAATGTCCGAAAGGAAGATGGGCACGAAATCAGCCCGGTTCTCCGCAATGGCCTGGCGCAACGGTGCGCCGGTGAAAAGCGAAACGGAGCGAAACTCGCGGGCGCGACCCGCGGCGGCAAACGGCGCCTCTCCCGCCGTGTGCAAATGGTAGAGCCGCACGTCGCCCAAATCGGTGCGGGCGCAAAGGGCCTCGATCAGCGGCGTGGGCGTGGCGCATGCGCCGTGCAGGAAGACATTCGATCCGCTTT
>JANPIT010000407.1:0-4116 GCA_031425115.1 Opitutaceae bacterium
GCGCGCATGGGCAAGAATCCGAAGATCATCGAGCCGCTCGTGCCGGTGGATCTGGTGGTCGATCATTCGGTGCAGGTGGATTTCGCCGGCTCGGCCGATGCCATGCAGAAGAACCTCGATCTGGAATTCGCCCGCAATCGCGAGCGCTACCAGTTCCTGAAGTGGGGCATGCAGGCGTTCGACACGTTCAAGGTCGTGCCGCCCGGCATCGGCATCGTGCATCAGGTGAACTTGGAATTTCTGGCCAAGGGTATCCTCGCGGACGCTCATGGCATCGTATATCCGGATACGCTCGTCGGCACGGATTCACATACGACGATGATCAACGGTCTCGGCATTGTGGGCTGGGGCGTGGGCGGCATCGAGGCGGAGGCGGGACTGTTGGGCCAGCCCGTTTACTTCCTCACGCCGGACGTCGTGGGCGTTCATCTCACCGGTGCGCTGCGCGAGGGCGTCACCGCGACGGATCTCGCGCTGACCGTCACGCAAATGCTGCGCAAGGCCAAGGTCGTGGGTAAATTTGTGGAGTTCTTCGGCCCCGGTGCGCAGGCGCTTCCCGTGGTGGATCGCGCGATGATCGCAAACATGGCGCCGGAATACGGCGCGACGATGGGCTTCTTCCCGATCGACGCGGAATGCTCGAATTATCTGCGTGCCACCGGCCGCGATGAGTCGCACATCGCGCTCTACGAGGCCTACTACAAGGCGCAGGGTCTCTGGGGCGTCCCGGATCGCGGCGCGATCGATTACTCGCAGGAACTTGAGCTCGACCTCGCCGCGGTGCAGCCGAGCGTCGCGGGCCCCAAGCGGCCGCAGGATCGGATCGAGCTCCCGAAGCTCGGCACCGAGTTTGTCTCGGCATTTTCGAAACCGATTGCCGAAAACGGTTTTGCCAAGTCGCTCTCCGAACTCGACAAGACCGTGCACGTCGAAGGCGGCGGTTGGACGCGACCGGTCAGCGGCGGCGGTAGCCAGAAACCGGTTACGCCGGAGTCGGCCATCGCGAACGACACCAATCTCTCCACCGAGCGTGAGATGGCGAATAACCGGCCCACGCCGGATCCCGTCGCCACCCGCGCCAAGCGGATCGACGGAGAAGTCGGCCACGGCAGCGTGTTGATCGCAGCGATCACGAGCTGCACGAACACCTCGAACCCGAGCGTCATGCTCGCGGCCGGCCTGCTCGCGAAGAAAGCGGTGGAGCGAGGCCTGCGCGTGAATTCCGTGGTCAAGTCCTCCCTCGCGCCCGGTTCGCGCGTGGTCACGGAGTATCTGACCAAGACGGGCCTGCAGCCGTATCTCGACCAGTTGGGCTTCCAGACCGTCGGCTACGGTTGCACGACGTGTATCGGGAATTCGGGTCCGCTGCACCCGGCGATTGAGGACGCGATTGTGAAGAACGATCTCGTGGCGGCGTCGGTGCTCTCCGGTAACCGCAATTTCGAGGCGCGCGTGCACCAGAACATCAAGGCGAACTTCCTGATGTCGCCGCCGCTGGTCGTGGCGTTTGCCCTCGCGGGGCGCGTCGACATCGACCTCACGAAGGATCCGCTCGGCATCGATCCGAAGGGTCAGCCGGTGTATTTGAGAGATCTGTGGCCGACGTTGCAGGAGGTGCGCGACCAGATGGCCGCCGCGCTGAAGCCCGAGGTTTTCCGCCGGCTCTACGCCAACTTCGCCGCGCAAAATCCCAAGTGGAACGAGATCCCGTCGACCACAGGTAACGTTTACCAGTTCGACCTGAAGTCGACCTACATTCAGGAGCCCCCGTTTTTTGCCGGCTTCTCCATGTCGCCCGGCACGATCGAGGAAATCCACGGCGCGAAACCGCTCGGTATCTTTGGCGATTCGGTGACGACGGACCACATCTCGCCGGCTGGCGCGATCAAGAAGTCGTCGCCCGCAGGCCGCTACCTGATCGACAACGCGGTGCCGTTCGAGGAGTTCAATTCCTACGGCTCCCGCCGCGGCAACGATCGCGTGATGGTGCGCGGCACGTTCGCCAATGTGCGGATCAAGAATCTCATGCTCGGCGGTAAAGAGGGCGGCAGCACGCTCTACCAGCCCACCGGGGAAGAGATGTCGATCTACGATGCGGCCGAGAAGCACATCGCGGCGAAGACGCCGTTGATCGTGATCGCCGGCCAGGAATACGGCACGGGCTCGTCCCGCGACTGGGCCGCGAAAGGCACCAATCTCCTCGGCGTGAAAGTCGTCGTGGCGCAGAGCTTCGAGCGTATCCACCGTTCGAATCTCGTCGGCATGGGCGTGCTGCCGCTGCAATTCAAGGAAGGCACCACGGCCCAAACGTTGAAGCTCGATGGTTCGGAGACCTACGACGTGATCGGGCTCTCCGCGGCGATGAAGCCACAGCAGGACGTCACGCTGCGCATCACGCGGAAAGACGGCGGCGTTGAAATGATCACGGTCCGCTGTCGGATCGATACCCCGATCGAGATCGATTACTATCAACACGGCGGGATTCTGCCTTACGTGCTGCGCCAGATTGTGGCGCGCAACTAAACCTTCTCCACGGGCAAATTTGCGCAGTGAGCGAGGTGTCCGGCATTTTCGCCGCTGACAGAAGTCCGGCTGGACTCCTCGCTTCGCGCAGTTCGCGCCCCGGACGGTTGCCGCCACGGTGAATCCAGTGTCTCTTTAGCGCGTCCTACTGCGCCGTTCCATTCAGCATGCCCGATACCGTCAGCAAACCCATCTATCTGGTTGACGCCTATTCAGACCCCGTCGTGGTCCGGATCGAGGGGCGCGCGAGCTTTCAGAATAGCACGTGTCTCCGCGATTTCATTTCGGAAATGCTCGGGCGGGGAAAGCATCGGTTCGTGATCGATTTCCAGCACTGCGCGAGCATGGACAGCACGTTCCTCGGCGTGCTGGCCGGTGCGGCGATTGAGTTAAAGAAAAGCGCGCCGCGCGATGGGAGTCTGGTGGTGGCGCGGGTTGGGCAGCGGAACATGGAGCTGATGCGCAATCTGGGGCTGCACCGCTTGCTCACGATCGATGCCGGAGATGCGGCGCTCAATCTGCCCCATTGCGATACGCCGCTGGCGGACCGGAAATGCAGCGAAGTGGAGAACGCCCGGTTGGTGCTTGAGGCGCATGAGAATTTGGTGAGCGCCGACGAGGCGAACCGCACGAAGTTTCAGGACGTGCTGGCGTTCCTCCGCAACCGGGTGGAGCAGAAATAGTGCGCCGTTTGTGTCGGCCTCGCTGATTGCCGGCTGGCAGCCGACCCGCCTTTAAGCCAGAACGTCGCCCTATGGTTTGGTTCATCCTGATCGGCGCGTTACTCGGTGCGCTCGCCCTGCTGGCCCCGCTGGCCCGGGCCCGAAGCGAAGCTGACCGCGTGGAGCAGGAAAACCAAAAGCTCGCGCAGGACCGCCAGCGGCTCGTGGACTTCATGCACCACATGACGGCGGCCCTCGGCGAAGGTCTGTCGCGGCAGGAACTCCACCAGCGTATCGTCCACGCTTCCATTCTGTGCACCGGCGCGCTGAGCGCGTGCATCTTCGAGCAGACGGAGCGCAACACGATCCGGGGCATTGCGGTGGAGGGACTCTTTCCGCCTCATCGACCGCTCGACGACGCCTTCAAAGGCCGTCTCGGCACGCGCGCCAAATTCATCGAACAGGTGCTCAAGTCGGAGGAGTTTCCCGTGGGGGAGGGGATCGTCGGACGCGTCGCCCGCACCCGGCAGGGCGAACTGCTGGTCGATGCCGCGGCGGATACGCGCATGGTGAAGCACGAGGATCCCGCGCTGGCGGTGCGCTCGGTCATCGTGGTGCCGCTGATTTTCCGTGATCGATTTTTCGGGGTGCTCGCGGTGACGAATCCGGCCGGCGAACAATTGTTCAACCACGCCGACTTCACGTTGATGCAATCTCTGGCCGAACAGGCGGCGCTTGCGCTGCACAACGCGGAATTTCTCCAACTGCAGGTTGAGCGGAAACAGCTCGACCTCGATCTCTCGATCGCGAGCGGGATCCAACAGATGCTGCTGCCGCGGCACGTGCCCGTGCTCGCGGGGCTTGCGCTCGATGCGCGTTATGCGCCTGCCCAGCGCGTGGGCGGCGATCTCTACGATTTTTTCCGCCTGTC
>JANPIT010000408.1:0-3141 GCA_031425115.1 Opitutaceae bacterium
CCCTCAACTCTCAACTGCATCGTCCCGCCTCAGACCCTCCATACTTTCAAATTCGTGATCCGCGGAAAATTCGCCGGCAGCTTCGTCCACGAGTCGCCGTCGTCCTTCGAATAAAAAATCTCACCGCCCGTCGTCCCCAAATACACGCCCGCGGGCGTGAGCGCGTCCGCCGTCATCGCATCGCGCAGCACGCCGACGAAGTGATCCTTCTGCGGCAATCCATTTGTCATCGCGCGCCACGTGCGGCCCTGGTCGCGCGACCGCCACACCTTCAACGCGCCGTCCGGCACCACGCGATTCATGTCGGCGATCAGCGGCACGATGAAGAGGTGACTCTGTTGCGTCACCGCCATCGGGAAACCGAAATCATGCGGCAGGTCGCCGGAAATGCGCGTCCACGAGTCCGCGCCATTCTCCGTCTTGAACACCCCGCCGTGGAACTGCAGGTAGAGCACGCCCGCTCGCGTCGGATCGCCGACCATCTTGTGCACACAACGGCCCAGGTCCGGATCCTTGATGAACTCCGGCGCCACGTTGTGCAGCCCTTCGTTGCAAAGTTTCCACGTCTCGCCCGCATCGTCGCTGCGCAACACACCCACCGCGGAAATCCCCACCCACAGCCGCCGCGGATTCTCCACATCGACCACGATCGAGTGCAGGCACAACCCGCCGAAGCCCGGCATCCACCTCGGCCGCGATGGGTGACTCGTCAATCCCGTGAGCTCCGTCCACGTCTGCGCATCGTCGCGGCTCACGAACAGCGCCGCATCGTCCACGCCCGCATACCACGTGCCCGGCTCCGACGCGTGGCCAGGCACAATCTGCCAGATGTGCTTGAGCTCGGCTTTGACGCCACCGCTCGTCGTCTCCGGCAATTTCGGATCGCGCGTCACGCCTTCCCACGTCGCGCCCATGTCGCGCGACGTGCGAATCGTGGGCCCGTGTTCGAAGCTCCCCGTGCCCGCGAGGATCCGCCCGTTGCGCGCATCGCCGCACACGCTGAACACTTCCCACCCGCCAAGATGCGGCCCGGTGAGCGTCCACTCCGCGCGCCGCTCATCCGAGTGATAAAGAAAAACGCCTTTCACCGTGCCGATGATCAGCACCAGCTTCCGGGCCGTGGGATTACCGGAGGACATGCCCGCAAATTGGGCGCGCCCGTTCCGCACGGCGAGCGCTTTTCCTTCGACCTGTCCGTTGCGGGCGAATCTCAGTTTCCTGCAAATCCACGGGTCCTGCCGGGATTTCGTAGCAAGCGGCACGGCTCGTCCGCGCCCGCCGGGCCAAGGCGCGCACAAGGCACGCCCCTGCACGATGCAAGACACTGAGTTGCGCCCCGCCCTCCCGTGCCCGGGACTGGCAGCTTGACCGAAGTGTAACCGGTGACACTTTGGTCGCCGTGAAGACCATTTCGATCAAGGAACTCCACGCCCGCACGGGTTACTGGGCCCGCAGCGCCAAAAAGCAGCCGATCATCATCACCGATCGCGGCGAGAAAATCGCCACGCTGCAGCCCCATGTCGCCGCCACTCGTCCCGCCGCCGTGATCGATTGGGCCGCCCGCAAAAAATGGATGCCCGTCAGCCCGGCCGACTCCACGGTCTTCATCTCCGAGGACCGCGACGGCCGATGATCTACTGGGACACCTCCTACCTGGCCAAGCTCTACGTGCGCGAGGCCGGTTCCGAGGAGTTGCTGCAGGCGTTCACTCACCAAGGCGGCCTCGTCTGCGCCGAGCACGGCCGGCTTGAGCTGATGACCGCCTTCAAACGTCACCAGCGCCAAGGCCTGCTGACCGCTCCTCAACTAAAAATGCTCTGGGACCGCCATGAACAGGATCTCGCCGACCGCCTCGTCAGCTATCTCCCGCTGACACCGGACTTGATCGAGCACGCGTGCCGGAAGGTGTTGCCGCTCCTGCCCGCCGTTTTTCTCCGCGCCGCCGACGCCCTTCATCTCGCCTGCGCCGCCCACGCAGGCCTAAAGGAAATTTATAGTCACGACCGCCATCTCCTCGCCGCCGCGCCGCACTTCGGTCTGCGTGGCCTCGACATCATTTCCCCGCCCGCACCCTCCAAATGAAAATCCTCCGCCACCTCACCGCCACCGGTCCCGCCTATGCCGCCCTCCAGCCCGATGGCACCGCCCGCGAAATCAGCGGCGATATCTTCGGCGCCTTTCGCGTGACCGATCGCGTGGTCAAGCCCGGCAAACTGCTCGCGCCCGTCGATCCCGTTTACCTCCCGTGCATCGGGCTCAACTACAAGAAGCACGCCGCCGAGAGTAACAGCGCGCCGCCACCGCACCCGGTCCTCTTCGTCAAGAACCCCGCGTCCATTCAAAACCCCGGCGACCCGATCGAGTTGCCCGTGAAGCTCCCGAGCACGTCCGTGGACTACGAGTGCGAGCTCGCGGTGGTGATCGGCAAGCGCTGCAAGAACGTGTCGAAGGCCGATGCGCTGAACTACGTTCTTGGATACACCTGCGGCAACGACGTCTCCGCCCGCGACTGGCAGCGCAACGGCGGCGGCGGCCAGTGGTGCCAGGGCAAAAGCTTCGACACCTTCTGCCCGCTCGGCCCCGTCCTCGTCACGCGCGACGAAATTCCGAATCCCAACGCGCTCCGGATTCGCACGATTCTCAACGGCGAGACGATGCAGGATTGGAACACCGACGACATGATCTTCGATGTGCCGACCCTGATCGAGTTCTTGAGCGGCAGCAAAACCCTCATGCCCGGCACCGTGATTCTCACCGGCACGCCCCACGGCGTCGGCTTCGCCCGCAACCCACCCGTGTGGTTGAAAGCCGGAGACACCGTGACGATCGACATCGAAAAAATCGGTGCCCTGACAAATCCGGTAATCGACGAGAAAGTGTGAATGCCCCGGAGGGGAAACCACTGATGAGTTTCAGCAATGGCTGAAACTTGATTCACCTCTTCGGCTAATCGCCTACGGACCAATAACGGGTCTGCCATGGCAGACTAGCCGGCCATTGACCGGCCCATTCTTCCCGAGAAGGCGATTAGCCGTAGCTCACAAAAAGATTCATCCATTGATGAATCCCATCAGCGGTAAAAAATTGGAGCCGACGATCTCAGCAGGAAACCAGGAAGCCAGGAACGGAACAGAGACCCGA
>JANPIT010000409.1:0-9952 GCA_031425115.1 Opitutaceae bacterium
GCGCTGAATGGCACGGGCGGCACTGTGCTTCGTCGGCTCGAGGCCAGTGGCGCGTTGGATACGACCTACACGCCGGCGCTTTCGTCGATCGCGGTCGTCGAGCGCAACGCCACGACCAATGCCGTCACGATGATCCGCACCGGCGGGCTCAACGTGGCGCAGGTGCTGCCCGACTCGCGCGCCTTGGTCGTCACGTCTGCCATCGACGGCACAGCCAAGCTCCAGCGGCTCACCGCCACCGGCGCAGTCGATTCCGCGTTCAACGCGCCTTCATTCGGCACGATCGCGCCCAGTGTCGGTTTCACCGCCGCCAACACCACCGATCCCGTCACGAACACCACCACCCAATTCCCCATCAGCATCTATAGTGCACCTGACCTCGTCCGCGCTGCGGTGCAGTTGCCCAGTGGCAAAGTCTACGTGGGCGGCCGCTTCGCCCTCGGCGGCACCGCGCCCCTCGGTCTGGTCCGCCTCAACGACGACGGGTCGCTGGACACCGGTTTCACCGGTGCAGGCATCGGCTACTCGGTGCCCGACGCTCGCCCCTACGTCACCGCTCTGGCGCGCGACGATGCCGGCCGCGTTTACGTCGCGGGCCGCTTCGACAGCTTCAACGGCACGCCCGTCCCCGGCCTCTTCCGCCTCACGCCTACCGGCACGCTGGACACGGCGTGGAATCCCGGCTTCGGCCTTCGCGACATTCCGGTCGCCGCGGCCCGTCTCATCGTTGCTCACGGAAAACTCTTCGTCTTCGGCACCGCGGGCAACGCGAGTGACCCGTTGCCCACGCCGTTTCGGGCGGTCGATCTCGCCGCCGCTGCAACCGAGCCGTCCATCGCCGGGATCACGCCCAGCAGCACACCTCCAGGTGCGACCATCACCATCAGTGGTTTGAATATCGGCTCCGCCACCGAAGTCCGTTTCACCGGACAGACCGGACCCGTGACCGCCACGTTTAGCTACGACACGGTCGCTCAGGTCCTCACCGCCACCGTGCCCGCGGGTGCGCGCACGGGCCCTGTTCAGGTGGTATCGCCGGCCGGCACCTCGACCGGTTTCTCCCTCACGGTCCCGCTCGTCATCACCGGCCACGCTCAACACGGCGTCGTTACACCGGGTCAGAGCTTCAGCCTCTTCATCGGCGCGGGTGGTGGTGCGCCCGTAGCCCACCAGTTCCAGTGGCGTCGTAATGGCACCGCTGTTACAGGGGCCACGTCAGCGACGTATTTCATCCCCACGTTCAGCGCGGCCGACGCCGGTGACTATGACGTCACGGTGAGCGATGGCACCACGCAGGTCGTCGGTGGGCCGCTGGCCTTGCGCGTCGCGAATCCCGATCGCTGGGTCTGGCGCAACCGCCTCCCGACCGGAAATGATCTCCGCGGTGTCGCTTACGGCGCTGGCCGCTACGTTGCGGTCGGTTTCGCCGGCACGATCGTCACCTCGACCAACGGCACTGACTGGGTGGCGCAGCCCGCGCGTCCGCCACTCGGGTTCAACGATATTTTCTTCAACGGCACGCTCTTCGTCGCCGTGGGGTTCCAAGGAAATATCCTCACCTCCACCGACGGCCTGAATTGGACCCAGCGCAACGTCGGCGTTCCTGCCAACCTGATCGGGGTCACGTTCGGCCATGACAAATGGATCGCGGTCGGTGCAGGCGGCACGCTCTACACCGCCTCCGCCGCCGCCGATACGTGGACTGAACAGATCTTGCCGGTCACCGAAGCGATCAACGATCTGGCGCCCACCGCCACCGGCTTCGTGGCCGTGGCCAGCAATGGATACGTGCATCTCGGCAACGCCGCCGGCACGGCTTGGACCACCTCGCGCCCAGCCGTAGACGGCACCGCGAGCTTCTCCCTCTTTGATGTCGCCGTGCGCGGCACCACCTACGTCGCCTCCGGCGCGCGTCGAGTCTACGTCTCGACCGACTCCGGCGCGACGTGGTCGAACGCCACGCTGCCGTCCGAAGTGACTAACGCGACCCTCGGCATCGATTGGAGCGGCGTCACCGCCGATGCGACCGACGGATTCATCGTGGCCGGCGGCAGCTTCCCCACGACCCCCGGCGTCACCAACCCCCAGTCCTACGTCATCCGCTCCGCCGATGGGTCCACTTGGACATCCTCGACCACCGGGAGTCCGGGCTTCAGCGCCGTCACGCGCGGGCCTGATGGTTACGTCGCGGTCGGTGTCGTGGGACAGATCAGTCGCACCGCCACCTTCAGCGGTGCGTGGACGCCGCTCGTCACCGGCTTTGTCATGCCGGGCGACTTCTTCGGTGCGGCCAGCGGCCCCGCGGCGACGATTTTCGTCGGCACCGGCGGCAATGTCCTGCGTTCCGCCAATCACGTGGATGGCTGGGCCACCGTGACCACCGGCACCACCGCCCGGCTGCAGTCGGCCGTGTATGCGGATAACAAATACGTTGCCGTGGGTGGAAACAATAACGCCACCGCCGGGGTCGTCTCGATCCTCACGTCGACCACGGCTCAATCCAATTCGTGGACCAAAGTCGACATCACCGGCCCGTCCCTGCTGAACACCGTGGTGCACGATGCCAGCCGCGCGCGCTTCGTCACCGCCGGGTTCGGCAACCAAATCTACTCGGCGACCGATCCGACCGGGACCTGGACCCCCGTTGCCAAGCCGGCCAATCAAGCCACCAACGCCGGTGCCGCCGGCGCCGGCACCTACATTCTCGCCGGTGATAACGGCACGATCTTCCGTTCGACCAACGGCACGTCGTGGAACGCCGTCACCTCCGGCACGACGCAGCAACTTCTGGCGGCAGCCTACGGCGCCGGTCGTTTCGTCGTTGCCGGGTTCGACGGGTCCAATAACCAGCCGCGCTCCATCATCCTCACCTCTACCGACGGCGGCCAGACGTGGCAGGTCGTCAACGTGCCCTATACGATGTCGCTCCGCAGCCTCGTGTTCTCCGATGGCCGGTTCCGCGCCTTCGGTGGCACCTCGTCGGTCCTCACCTCGAGCGATGGTCTCACGTGGACGGCCGATACATCGCAGTTCGCCGGCCTATTCCGCGCGGCGGCACGCACGCCGCACGGTCTCGCGGCGGGTGGCACCAGCGGCATGATCGCGACGCTCGAGGCGCCGACCGCGACGGTCGCAGTGCCGACGCAAATCGCCGAGGTGAACACCCCGGTCACACCGTTCACGCCTCTGACCGCAGCGGGCGGTTTCACGCCCTATAATTACTTCGTCACGCCGTCCCTCGCCGCCGGACTCACGCTCAATTCCGCCACGGGCCAGATCTCCGGCACCCCGACCTCCGCCGCTGCCACCCCGCTGTTCGTCGGCACGGACGACTTCGCTACCGCGCAACCGTCGCAGTGGTTTACTTATCGCTTCCCGGGCGCGACGCAGGGCGAACTCAACTTCACGAACTCGCGCCTCGACTTCACGAAGCCCGCCGCCGGCGTGGGCAGCCAGGTCCGCGAGTGGGACGGCGATTTGACGACCACCGGCTCCCGCACCAGCGCGAGCTTCGCGACTGATTGGGTCGCCGACATCAAGGTCACGAACACCACGGCCCTCGCCGCGGGCGAATTCGTGACAGTCGGGCTTCAGGTCGCCACCAGCTTCACCGACTACGTCGCGGTCATGCTCGGGAGCAGCAACGGCACGCTCTTCGTTAAATCTGAGAGCAACACCGTCGAGACCAGCAACGTTGCGGTCACGCAGAACACCAATGTCCGGCTCCGCCTCGCTTGGAACGCTACGACCCAGGTCCTCTCCACCTCGTTCAGCACGAACGACGGTGCGAGCTACTCGGCCCCGGTCACGCACAACCTCGGCACGACCGTATCCAGTAGCGTCCTACGAAACGGCTTCTTCTTTGGTCTCTTCGGCAACAGCAACACCGGCGCGCCGATCCCGGTCGGCGCCGTTCACCTCGACGACTTTTCGGTCCAGGCGACTTCGGCTGCGACGACGCTTCACACCGTGATCGTTACGGACGCCTCCGGGCTCACGGCCCGTGGCGACCTCCGCCTCACGGTCACGCCCGGCGGCACGATCAGCAGCATTTCGCCCGCTTCCGCAGCCCCGGGGGCCCTCGTAACGATCACCGGCACCGGCTTCAGCGGCGCCACCGCAGTTTCGTTCAACGGCGTGCCCGCCGCCTCCTTCACCGTCGTCTCGGCCACGGAGATCACGGCGGTCATCCCCGCCCTCGCCACGACGGGCAACGTCGCGGTTTCCCTGCTCTCCGGCAATATCACGACGGGCGCACCACTCACGGTTACGACCGGCGCGCGTCTCAGAAACATCGTCGATCGCGCCTCGGTCGGGACGAGCCAAAATGTGCTCTATGCCAACTTCACGATCGAAGGCGCGGGCAGCAAGTCGGTGCTCATCCGCGGCGTCGGCCCAGCGCTCGCCTCCGTGGGCGTCACGGGCTTTCTCGCTGACCCCGTGTTGGTCGTGTATGACCGCACGGGCGCGGAGATCGCGCAAAACGACAACTGGGGTGGGGGCACGGTGCTCGCCAACGCGATGACGGCCGCAGGCGCTACGCCGCCTTTTGCGGGCGCCACCAGCCTCGATGCCGCGTTGCTACTGACGCTGGCGCCTGGGACTTACACCGCGAGCCTCGCGGGCACTGGCCGCACCACGGGCGTCGGCCAACTCGAGGTCCACGAGACCGATTCCACGGGTCGCCTCGTCCACGTGAGCAACCGCTCCCGCCCGGTGCCAGGATCGCCGAGCGTGGCCGGGTTTACACTCGATGGCACGGGTAGCAAAACGGTTCTGATCCGCGCGGTGGGGGCCTCGCTCCTTCCCCAGCTTGGCGCGAGCAACAATCCCACGCTCGCAATTTTCCAAGGCACCAGCACCACCGCGCTCGCGAGCAACGACGACTTCATCGCAAGTTCGGAGCTCGCCAATGCCACCGCGGCGGTGGGTGCGCTGCCCCTCGCTCCCACGGATTCGGCCCTCCTGCTTACGCTGGCCCCCGGCAGCTACACCGTTCAAGCCGGCCAGACCGGTGGCGCGGCCGGATTCGTGCTCACCCAGGTGTTCATCGTCGATGGCTATCGTCCTGCCACATTCGCTCCCGCCCTCATCGCGCCCAACCTGCCGCGGCGCGTTGCGCTCGGCGCACGGGTGATTCTCAACGCCGCAGCGATTGGAAAGCCTACCACGGTGAACTACGCCTGGACCCGCAACGGCTCGCCCGTCACGACCGCGCCGGGCTTTGGAGCCAGCACGTTCGTGATCGCCAGCGCCACGGCAGCCGACGCCGGCGCCTATGCCGTCACCCTCACGAACTCCGGCGGTTCCACCGTGAGTGCCAACATCGCCGTCCAGGTGAACGCCCACGCCGCCGATGCCAACGGCGATGGTGAGATCGATCTCTTTGAACTCACCCGCGTGATCGAACTCTTCAACACGCGCAACGGCACGGTGCGCACTGGCCGTTATCTTGTGAGCGTCGAGACGGAAGATGGTTTTGCCACGGACCCGGCCACCGCGGACGTTGCGATCGTTTCCCTCGCGCGTTATCACTCGGCGGACATCAACGCCGACGGCAAACTCGACCTCCTCGACCTCACCCGCGTGATCGAGCTCTACAATTTCCGCAGCGGCACGGTTCGCACCGGCCAATATCGCGCCCAGCAGGGGACTGAGGACAATTTCGCCCCTGGTCCCTAACGCTATATCGCGGCAGGTTGTCCGTTGAGTCCGTCGTAGGCGCCGCCTCAGTTCTCGCGTGCGTCCCCTGCGCCGCGAGAGTTCGGGCGGCCCTCCGTGCGGTCATCGCGACGCCATCACGTTTCGAACGGTGGTCTACTTGCCCGCCGCGCCGGCGGCTTTTTTCGAGGGAGGGCTGCTCGGCGGGCGAGTGACGGGCCCCGGCAGCATCCCGGCTCGCTTTGCCCAGGTGTCCACTGCGCGGCCAGCGTGCGCACACGTTCGGGATTCTTGGTCGCGAGGTCGTGCTGCTCGGCGCGATCCGCGGCGAGATCGTAGAGTTCCCACGGGCCTGGGTGTTTCGGGACCACCTTCCACTGGCCCACGCGAATCGCGCGGTTGCCCTCGTGTTCTCAGAATAGGGGACGAGGAGCCGGGTAGTTCGAGAATCTGGAAGCAGGGGCGATAAGCAGCGGTTTCAGGATGAGGCATTCCATCGGCTGGATGGGCTGTTCCGCCTTGAACGCTTTCGCTTTGGCCGGGTCCTTTTTCGCGTGCGACTTGCGCGGCACCGCGAGCTTGCCGCCCACCCGCCGCAAAAGCTGGCGCACGCCACTCTCGGTCAGCTGCCGGTGCGTGCGCTGTTTAATCCACGCCTGGGCATCTCGGGCCTGCCGAAATTTTCCGGCCTCCAGGCGGGTGATAAACTCCTGCGCCACCGCGCCACGCACGGTGGGTCGACGGCCCGGAGCCCGTTTCCGGCTCAAGAGCGCCGCCACGCCACCCACCAATAACGTGTCGCGGTAAGTGAACACCGTCTGCCGGCTCACCTCCGCCACGCGCATAATCTGCTCCACCGTCAGGTCGTGTTGCGCTGCCACCATCTGCACCACCAGCCGCCGCCGGCGCGCCCATGCTTCCTGCGGCCTGGCCCACTCCGCGTCGATTTCCGCCACCAGCTTCGCTCCCAGATCCGGTAGTTTTCTCGCCATGGCCAATCTTGCACAAAATCCCGCGCGATCCTCGACGGTGAGACCCGCCTGGCTCGTTGCATGCGGAGCTAGTTGATTGGTGGTTCACTCGTCCGCGCGACGCAGCACCAGGAGAGGCCGCCGCATCTTCGTGAGGACCGACTTGGCGACCGACCCAAGCAGCGCCTGCGAAACACCCAGGCCATGGGAAGCGACACACACCAGGTCTGCGCCAAAATGCTCAGCCTCCTCGCAGATGGCATCCGCCACCGAGCGATGTTCCAAGACCGCGACTTCCATGGTCTGAGAGCGCGTGCTGATTTCATCGGGAATCAGCGCGCGTAGTTTTTCGCGCAGCGTGTGGGACCGGACGCTTTTCGCGACATGAACGACCTTCACCAGTCCGCCAATGCTGCAGGCTGCGCAGGCAAACGGAACGGCGGAGTTGCCTAGATCTGAAAAGTCCGTCGCGACCAGCACCCGCCGGAAATCCGGGATGTGCGCCTCCCGTGCATCAAACTTCGCCGTAACGGGCACACACACCACATTGGTTCCCGCCAGGTGCAGCACCTCACGCGAGACCGAGAACTGAGCCAATCGGCTCAGGCCGTGGCGTTGATGCGCGCCGACGGCGATGAGTTGGGCCTTTGACTCATCGGCAATTTCAACAATACACGGTCCGGGATCGCCGAAAAAGGGCCGCACAATTACCGGGCTGATATCATTCCCGATCTGATCCCGGACTTTTTTGTGCAGTTCGCGCTTGAGCCGGCTTTGAAGACTTGGCGGGTTCAGCGGTCGACCAGGAGATACGGCGGCCTCTTCAACCGTCGGCATGCGTCGATTCACATGACAAAATGTTAGGTCGCAGGGCGCAGCCTTTCGAAACGACCTTGCCCACCGCAATAAAACGTCAGACGTGGAATACAGATCGAGCGCGAGGAGAATATTAAGCGGGTCTTTTACCGCATTCCAGCGATCGAAGGCGGTGGGATCCCGCACCACCAATGTAGGCACCGGAGAAGATTCCGCGATCCGTTCTGAGAAACTGCCGGTCGCCCACCGGTCGAGCGACCCTTTCGCAGCGGATGCCACGACAACCAGTCCAGGCATTTTGGCACGGATGTGGGCAAGCAAACCATCTGCCGAATTGAATCCTTGGATAAGCACCGTCTCCACTTCGGGTCCTAATGTTCGCAAGCGAGCACCTTCCGCTTCCAGGCGTTTTCTTGCCTGGGACACGATAGTCGAGTTTCGCGCCGAACACACGTTCACCAGTTGAAGTGATTGGGAGCCGCGAACGGCGAACTTGGCTGCGACCGTCGCAGCACCCTCGGCTCGCGGCGAAAAATCAGTGGCGCACAGAATAAAAGAAGAATTCGGATTCATATTGTTTTTTGGTTTCTGCAGTCACGCCACATGTTTTAGGCCCCGGTTTCCAAAGGTGTGCACAGTCAGGACGGGACATGGCGCATGACGGACGACGCGCTCGGCCGTGCTACCGACCAAGACGTGTTTCAGCCCGGTGTGACCGTGCGTGGTGAGCACAATGAGGTCCGCGCCCAGCGTTTTGGCCATCTGGCAAATTACTTCGAACGGCTTTCCGTCGCGGACTACGGCAGATACTTTAGCCTCGGTAAACTGCCTCATGCGTCCGGCGGTATGCGCCAAATCTGCCTCCGATTTTCTCATCCACGGCGCATAATCGTCCCTGTCAGGTTCGCGACCCGGGAGATAGTTGATAGAATGTTTTTCCATTACATGGAGTAGCACCACGTCGGCGCCGAAGCGCGCCGACAGGAACTCCGCCCAAGGCAACGCATCATCCGAGAGCTTCGAAAAATCGATGGGGACGAGAATTTTCCCGAGCTTGAAACCCTTCCGTGCGGGTTTGGTGCGGCCTGGCACCGTGAGCACTGGGCACGGAGCATGGCGCACGACTCGCTCGGCGGTGCTGCCCAGCAGGAAGTGTTCGGCCCTCGTGTGGCCATGGGTGGCGATGACAATCAGGTCCGCCGCACACTCGAGCGCAGCCGTGGTGATAGCCTGGAAAGGATTGCCCGCGCGAACCGAGACCGAGCAAGTGGCGACTGCCCCACCTTGACTCTCGCGCTGCGCCAGCGACGCCAGTTGCGCGCGAGCAGAGGTGACCATCTCCGAATCGTCGGGGACCGGAAGAACAGCGCCCAAGTCGGAGAGCCACGTTGACGGCTGGATGACATGGAACAGCGCGACGGATGAGCCGAGTTTGTCTGCCAATGAGATCGCATAACGCACCCCATCTCGGGACGCATCGGAAAAATCGGTCGTCGCAAGAATCTTTAGGATATTTGGAGGCGGCGGAATCGCGTGTTGCCGTCGAGCCTTTGCGGGCTGTTTCGAGTTCTTCATTTTCAAATCGTGTCCCCTTAATTGGGTTGGGTTCGCACCGGGTGCATTTTGCGACACTGGGGTTCAGGCGCCGGCGAAGTCATCGGGGCCTTTCCATTTTATGAAGACGCGGTGCTCCTATGCTGACCCGTCGAAGTGCCCCTCGTCGCATTATATATCTCCTGGCCAGCAAGTAAGAATCACCCAACTCGTTGCCACCGTCGCGTGGACGGTGCCACCGATTGGGTTGATGCAGACGACTTCAAAAATCACGGCCCAACCTGCCGGGAAGTTCGCGCCCGTTGACGGGGTTGATTGTTTTATGAGGAACCAGCCTGTCGGCCACGAACCACCCAAAGCTCGTAGTTGATGGCCGCGATGGCGGTGAGACCCGCGGGGATAAAAAGGGCGGAGTAGCCGAGTCGACTAAATGCGAATGCGCCCGCCACGCCGCCGCAGAAGAACGCGGAGATGATAAGAAAGCAAAGGCGAAGCCGCAGCCAATTCGCGGGAAGACCGCGCAGGGCATGACCGAGCGAAATGCCGAGGTCGGTAAACATTCCTGAAAGATGCGTCGTGCGAACGACCGCGCCGCTATAGGTGCTCACCATCGCGTTTTGGAGTCCGCAGGCGCCGGTGGCGAAATAGATACCGAGGCTATGGTTGCGGTCGAGCAACGGGACGGCCGCGCAGAGCAGCAGGGATTCCAAAAACAGGGCCACGCCGTAGCGGCGTCCGACTTGCAGGGTGCTGTCTTGAATGATAAATCCGCTGAGGACCGTGCCCGCGAGGAACGAGGCTATGATCGCGGCGAAGTGAAGTGCCGCCGTCCTGTCGAGTGCCGCCAAGGCCGCCGCCAACAGTGACGTGGTGCCGGTCAGGTGGGTGACGGCTTGATGTTCAAAGCCGAGGATTCCCACGGCGTTTACGATACCCGCCACGAAGGCGAG